>JAEUMW010000044.1 GCA_016791345.1 Betaproteobacteria bacterium
AACGCGCGTCCGATCTCCTCGGTGCGACGGCGGTCGAGCCCGTTGACGATCTCCGCCATGATCGAGGCGGAGGCGATGCATACCGCACAGCCGCGACCGCGGAAGCGCACCGCGAGTCCGTCGGCGGCTTCGCGCACGCCCACTTCGACCTCGTCGCCGCAGAGCGGAATCGCCCCGCGGCCGATCGTCTGCATGGCCGCCAGATCGCCGCGGTGGCGCGGGTGCCGGAAGTGTTCGAGGATGCGCGCCCGGTAGATCTCCTCGTTCATCAGGAGACCGATTTGATTGCCGGCCGTGCGTTGCGCTCGTCCGCGAGCTTGTCGCGGAGCGCGCGCCCGCTGGCAGCGTGTCGCACGAGCACGATCTCGCTTGCGATCGACAGCGCGATCTCCTCGGGCGTGCGCGCGCCCAGGTCGAGTCCCGCCGGCGCGTGCACACGCGCGAGATCGCTCTGGGCAAAGCCTTCCGCACGCAGGAAGTCGAGCACCAGGCGCGCGCGCTTGCGGCTTGCCACGAGCGCGATGTAGCGCGCGCTCGAATGCAGTGTGCGCGTCATCGACTCGTGATCGCCCTTGTGCTGCGTGGCGACCACCACGAAGTCGTCGGCACCCGGTTCGAGGCGTGTGTATTCGAGGTCATCGGTGATGAGCGCGGCTGCCTCCGCATACCGTTCTCTCGTCGCCTCCGGATCGATCACCGTCACCCGCAGCCCCATGAGGTCGCCCAGCGCGCACAGGACCTCGGCGACGCGCCCGTGACCGAGCAGCCACAGCGTCGGTTTCGGCAGAATCGGCTCGACATAGACGCGCATGCGCCCGCCGCAGGGCATGCCCACGCCCAGCACTTCGTCCTCCATGTCGATCTCGACCACCCGCGCAACGCCGTCGGCAATGGCATCGAGCGCGCTGCGACAGCACGTGGCCTCGGCGCAGCCGCCGCCGACCCACCCCGAAGTGACGCGCCCGTGCCGGTCGATCACGGCTTTGGCACCGGTCTTCGCCGAGCAGGAGCCGACCGTCTCGATCACGGTCGCAAGCGCGTGGGGCTCGCCGGAGGCGCGCTGCTCCAGCAGGACGTCAAGAATTTCGCTGGCCATTGCCGATCGGCTCCTCGTCGCCTTTGGGTCGAACGTCCATTCTATCCGCAGTTGCGGCAACCGACGCGCGCGCCCCGGCGCCGGATTCGCGGCGAGTTGTGGTATACATCTCGCGCCCGTTACCACCCATCTCCTGCGACCGATGCGCGCTCCCCTTCGTATCGCCCTTGCCCTGCTCGGCCTCCTGCTCGCCGGCCGCGCGCATGCGCAGGCCACCGAAGTCACCCTTTCCATCGCCGGCTACAAGCTGCGGGTCGAAGTCGCCGCCACCCCCGAAACGCGTGAGCGCGGGCTCATGTTCCGAGAGCACCTGGAAGAGAATCGGGGTATGCTTTTCGTATTCCCCGAGGCGACGCTGCAGTCGATGTGGATGATGAACACGCTGATCCCGCTGTCGGTGGCCTTCATCGGAAGCGACGGGCGCATCCTCAACATCCGCGACATGACGCCGCAGACGGTGGACATCCACCCGTCCAGCGGAGCGGCCGCGTATGCGCTGGAAACGAACCGCGGCTGGTTCGCGGTGCGGGGTATCCGTGCCGGAACCCGCGTCGACGGGATCGAAGATGCGCCACGTGCCAAGTGAAAGGGCGCGCACCCCTTTCCACCTGACAACACTCCACGTAACGACAATCCGATCGGGATAGGCCGACATGAACATCGCACTGCGACCCATCTGCTGCGCCTTGGCGCTTACCGTGGCGGCACCGCAGCCGTTGACCTACGCCCAGGATGCGCCGCAGCAGCAAGCCGCTGCCGACCCGTCCGCCGCCGGCGGCAGCGCGTTCAAGCAGGAGGAAATCGAGGCGCTGGTCGCCCCCATCGCGCTCTATCCGGACGATCTGCTCGTGCAGACCCTGATGGCGGCGACCTATCCCCTGGAGATCGTCCAGGCCGCTCGCTGGCAGCGCGAAGCCGCCAACAAGGACTTGAAGGGCGACGCGCTCGCCAAGGCGCTGGAGCCGATGGAATGGGACCCGAGCGTGAAGTCGATCGTCGCCTTCCCGCAGGTCCTGACCATGATGAACGACAAGCTCGACTGGACGCAGAAGCTGGGTGACGCGTTTCTCGCCCAGCAGTCGGATGTCATGGCTGCCGTGCAGCGGCTGCGCCGGAAGGCCCAGGACACAGGCAATCTCAAGAGCAACGAGCAGCAGACGGTGGTGACCGAGAAGGAAACCGTCATCATCCAGCCGGCGAACCCGCAGGTGGTCTACGTTCCCACTTACCAGCCGACCACGGTCTACGGCGCCTGGCCGTACCCGGCGTATCCGCCCTATTACCTGCCGCCGCCGCCCGGTTACTACGCGGGCAGCGCGTTCGTCTCCGGGCTTGCGTTCGCCACCGGCGTTGCAGTCGTCGGCTCGCTCTGGGGCTGGGGCAGCGCAGGGTGGGGTCGCGGCGAAGTGAACGTCAACGTGAACCGGTACAACAGCATCAACACGACCAACATCCGCAACAACCGCGCAAGCGCGATCAGCAACAACACCTGGCGGCACGACCCGGCGCACCGCAAGGGCGTGAACTACCGCGATCCCGCCACCCGGCAGCAGTACGGGAAAGGCACCCTCGCCGGTGCCGATAAGCGCCAGGACTTTCGCGGTCGCGACCAGGGGGGTCAGCGCGGCGGTGTCGGTGATCGTGGCGGTGTCGGTGATCGTGGCGATGTCGGTGATCGTGGCGGTGTCGGTGATCGTGGCGGTGTCGGTGATCGCGGCGGTGTCGGTGATCGCGGCGGTGTCGGCGATCGCGGCGGTGTCGGTGACAAGGCGGGTGCAGGCAATCGCGCCGGTGCGGGGGACCGAACTGGTGCTGGAAATCGGCCCGGCGCTGGCCAGTCCGCGGGCCTCGGTGACCGCGGCGGCGCGAACCGGCCGTCCACGCAGCCGGCAAGCCGCCCCTCGACAGCACAGGCCGGCAGCCGACCGGCCGCGTTCAACGGCGTCGGCAACGGCGCGCAAACGCGCCAGTTCAGCGACCGCGGCGCGGCGAGCCGGCAGGCTGCGGCGCATCCCAACGTCGGTGGCGGTGCCCGCGCCGGCGGCGGCAACTTCGGCGGAGGCGCGCGTGGCGGTGGCGGGCGCGGCGGACGACGCTAGCTCGGCCTTGGCCCGACAACTCTCGAACACCCCGAACGAATCGAGGACGAAATGCTGTCATTCCCTGCGCTGAGAATACCCATGCCACGGCTGATCGCCGCCATCACCCTCGTCGCCGCTGGCTGGCTCGTGAGCACGACGACCTTGGCGGCAACGCCGAAGCAGGCCACCTTCGAGTCTCCGGAAGCTGCCGCCGACGCGCTCGTCGCGGCGCTCAAGGCAAACGACGAAAGCCGTCTGCTCACGCTCTTCGGGCCGCAGGGCGGCAAGCTCATCGGTTCCGGCGACACGGTCGCCGACGAGGCGGAACGCGCCAAGTTCGTCACAGCGTTCGAAGAAGCGCACAAGATCGAGATGCGCGGCGACACGACTGCGATGCTCAACGTCGGCAAGGACGACTGGCCGCTGCCGATACCGATCGTCAAGCGCGGCACGGTCTGGCGCTTCGACGCCGACAAGGGGCTGGAGGAACTCTTGAACCGGCGCATCGGCAAGAACGAGCTCTACACGATCCAGGTGCTGCTCGCCATCGTCGACGCGCAGCGCGAGTATTCGGCGGAGGACCGCAACGGCGACGGCCGTCTGGAGTACGCCCGGCGCTTTCGCAGCCAGCCCGGCAAGACCGACGGGCTGTACTGGCCCGCCGCCGACGGCAAGCCGGAGAGTCCGCTGGGACCGCTCGCGGCCACGGCGAGCCGCGAGGGTTACAAGTCCCAGGCCGGCCAGCGCATGCCCTTTCACGGTTACTACTTCAGGATCCTCACCGCCCAGGGCAAGGACGCGCCCGGCGGCGCCTACAGCTATCTCGCGAACGGCCACATGATCGGCGGCTTCGCTATCGTAGCGTGGCCCGCGAAGTACGGAGCCTCTGGCATCATGACCTTCATCGTGAATCAGGACGGCGTCGTATACGAGAAGAATCTCGGGCCGAATACCGCCCAGATCGCGGGCGAGATGCGACTCTTCAACCCTGCTGCGGGGTGGAGCAAGGTGGAAAGTCCGATCTGAGCGCGGCGGGAGGATCGTGACGCCGCTCTATCCCGGCGCGAAAGCCACGCACCGTGGGGTCCGACTTCAGGACAAGAGCGCAGCGTGACCGATTCCGGGTTGCTTGCCAATCTCTTCGCTGCGCTTCCCATCCGCTCCGACCGGGAGGTCTTCGACGCAATCCTCTCCCGCCCCGGCCTGCGCATCGAGCGCATCGTCTCCTTCGGCCAGACGAGCCCCGCGGATTTCTGGTACGACCAGCCGCAAGGCGAATGGGTGGTGGTGCTCGCCGGTGCCGCGCGCCTGCAGTTCGCCGACGAACCCGCAGTGCGCACCCTCCTGGCGGGGGATCACGTCGACATCGCGCCACACCGCCGGCACCGCGTCGAATGGACCGACCCGGCGCAGCCGACGGTCTGGCTCGCGGTCCACTACGGCTGAACGCGTAGCGCAGGCACAACCGATGTCCTTCGACCAGCGTCGCGCTGCGGTCGTCACCGCCGGTTTTGCCGCGTTCCTCAATCTCTACCCGCCGCAAGCCCTGCTGCCGCAGCTCGAGCAGGCGTTTGGCCTCGCCTCGGGCGGCGCCACGGTCACCGTTGCGGCCGGACCGCTGTCGGTCGCGCTGCTCGCGCCCTTCGCCGGCATCGTCACCGACATCGCAGGACGCGCACGGATGATGGCGGTCGCGATCTCCGGGCTCGGTGCCGCCACCATCCTGAGCGGCACAGCGCACACGCTCGGCGAGATGCTCTTCTGGCGGCTGGCGTGCGGCCTCTTCGTGCCCGGCATCGTGGCGGCAGCAGCGGGCTCGCTGGGAGACGATCCGGACCCGCGACACGCCGCGCGCGCGGCCGGTCAGTACATCGCCGGCACCGTGCTCGGCGGCTTCTCCGGCCGCTTCCTCGCCGGGTTGCTGACGGAATATTTCGGCTGGCGCGCTGCCTTCTACGTGATCGGCGGCATCACGCTGGCGCTCCTGCCCCTCGTCCTGCCCGGCATGCGGCTCGCCGGCCTGCCGCACGCCCCGTCCAAACCGCGCGATGCGCTGCGGGCCGCCGCCTCGCACCTGCGCAACCGGCCCCTGATGACGGCCTTCACCATCGGCTTCGGGCTGCTCTTTTCGCTCGTCGCGACCTTCACCTACGCCGCGCTGCATCTGGCCGCAGCGCCTTATTCGCTGTCGCCCGCTGCCATCGGCACCATGTTCGCCGCGTACCTGGTCGGGGTCGTCCTGACGCCGTTTACCGGACGCTGGGTCACGGCGCATGGCCGCGCCCGTGTCGCAACCGTCGGCATGGCGCTGGCGATCCTCGGCATCCTTCTCACGCTCCTCGGCACCGTGCCGCTGATCATGGCGGGGCTGGCGGTGAGCTGCGGCGGGATCTTCATGCTGCAGGCGCTCGCCACCGGCTTCGTGCCGGTCGCGGCCTCGCATGCGAAGTCCGCGGCAGTAGGTTTGTATACGTCGGCGTACTATTTCGGCGGCAGCGTGGGCGCTATCGCGCCCGCGCTCATCTGGCAGCGTTACAACTGGCCAGGTGTGGTCGGCCTGCTGGTGCTGGTCCATCTCGCACAGTTATTCATCGCGCGTCGGCTCTGGCGAGAGCATCCTGCAACGCGCTAGACTCATCGCCCAGAGCGCGGCATACCAACGAGAACAAAGGAGGCAGGCTCCCATGATGCGCAAGATCTCGCTCACGAGCTGGATCATGATCGCCCTCATCCTGGGCGTCGTGGCCGGCTATCTCTGCCACGAATGGGCGCCGGACGCGAAGACCGCGAAGGACATCGCCGGCTACTTCTCCATCGTCACCGAGATCTTCCTGCGGCTGATCAAAATGATCATCGCCCCGCTCGTCTTCTCCACCCTGGTGGCCGGGATCGCGGGCACCGGCGACTCGAAGGCGGTCGGCCGCGTCGGTGTGAAGGCCTTGAGCTGGTTCGTCACGGCTTCGCTCGTGTCGCTCACGCTCGGCATGATCATGGTGAACCTCCTGCGCCCGGGCGAGACGATGCACCTGGCGCTGCCGGATGCGGGGGCCGGCACCAACCTCAAGACCTCCGCCATCAACTTCCGCGACTTCATCACGCACGTCTTCCCGAAGAGCATCTTCGAGGCGATGGCGAACAACGAGATCCTGCAGATCCTGGTGTTCTCCGTGTTCTTCGGATTCGCCGTCACCGCCGTGCGCCGGGAATCCACGAGGACGCTGGTGGCCGTCATCGAGGAAACGGTTCACGTCGTCCTCAAGATCACCGACTACGTCATGCGCTTTGCGCCGTTCGCGGTGTTCGCCGCCATCGCTGCGGTCATCACCGTGCAGGGACTCGGCGTCCTCGTCACCTACGGCAAGTTCATCGGCGGTTTCTATCTCGGCCTGCTGGTGCTGTGGTCGGTGCTGATCGGCGCCGGATTCCTGATTCTCGGCGGTCGCGTCTTCGATCTGCTCAAGCTGCTGCGCGAACCGATGATGCTCGCGTTCTCCACGGCAAGCAGCGAGGCGGCGTATCCGAAGACGATGGAGCAGCTCGAAAAGTTCGGCGTGAAGGACAGCATCACCGGCTTCGTGCTGCCGCTCGGCTATTCGTTCAACCTCGACGGGTCCATGATGTACCAGGCCTTCGCCGCGCTCTTCGTGGCGCAGGCGTACGGCATCGACATGTCGCTCGGACAGCAGGTGACTCTCCTCCTGGTGATGATGCTGACCAGCAAGGGCATCGCCGGTGTGCCGCGCGCGTCCCTGGTGGTCGTCGCGGCGACCTTGCCCATGTTCAATCTGCCGGAAGCCGGATTGCTCCTCATCATGGGGATCGACCAGATCCTCGACATGGGGCGGACGGTGACCAACGTCATCGGCAACGGCATCGCCACCGCGGTCGTCGCGAAGTGGGAAGGCGAGCTCGGCGACGAAACCGGGGGCGACACCGAGGAGATGCTGGAACCGGACGTGCACGCCGCGGGCTCGGCATGACACACGCAACATCGTCCGCGGACGCCCGCGGCGCGCCACGCGGTCGCCCGCCGCTGGCCGGACTCGTCGCTTGCCGTGTGTTCCGGCAGCTCGTCCTGACCTGGCTTCTCGCCGTGTGTGTGGCCGCGCCGGCCCGGTCCCAGGGCGACGAGGCAACGCACGCCGCGTCTCAGTACACGGGGACGCTCAAGCGCGTGCAGGATACCGGCACCATCCGCTTCGGCTATCGCGAGAACTCCATTCCGTTCGCCTTCCGGGATGCGAGCGGCAAGCCGGTCGGCTACTCCCTCGACCTGTGCGAGGCCATCGCCGATGCGGTGAGCACCGAACTCGGCCGGGAGATCCGCACCGAGTACCGCCCGGTCACGCCGGAGAACCGCTTCGATCGCGTCGTCGCCGGCGACATCGATCTGGAATGCGGGTCGACCACGGACAACCTGGAGCGACGCAAGCGCGTTGCCTTCTCGCCGACCATCTTCGTCACCGGCACTAAGCTCATGGTGCGCAAGGGCGACGGCTACCGCGAGCTGCGCGACCTCAAGGGTCGCACCATCGTCGTCACGCGCGGCACGGTTCAGGATACGGCGCTGCGCAAGCTCGCCGAGCGCCAGCAGCTGAATCTGAACTTCGTGACGGGCGCGGACCACAGGGAATCGTTTCAGATTTTCGAATCGGGCAAGGCGGACGCCTGGGCCAACGACGACATTCTGCTCTACGGCATGCTGGCCGAGACCCGCACCGGCAACAAGTACCGCGTGGTGGGCGATTTCCTGACCTACGATCCGTACGGGCTGATGTTCAGGAAGGACGACCCCGAGTTCGCCCGGATCGTCGATGCCGCCTTCGGGAAGCTCGCCGAGAGCCGCGAGATCGTCTACATCTACAACCGGTGGTTCCTCAAGCGACTGCCGTCGGGCGTGCGTCTCGATTTGCCGATGAGCCCGCACCTGGAGGAGCTTTTCCGCATGCAGGGACTCCATGCCGATTGACTGCGCCAAGCGCGGTCGGATGGAAAAACCTTGCTCCAACCGCGGGTTAGCTTCTCCCGCGATTCCGCGATCAATCTCGCAGGTTATGCACAAAGCCGGCGGCGGCGGCTGACTTGTCGGGGTGATATGCATGCGTTCTGCGGGCGGCGATAACGCATTGTTTTGCGTTGCACCACGTCGGCTGCGGCGAATGCGACCCAGTCGTGTGGTGGGCCCGTCCGGCGCTCGCCGGGAACGGTGTTTTCCACAGGACTTTCCACAGCTTTCAGCGCTGCCGGCCCGCTAGGAACTGCAGGACAGCATCGAACACCCTGCGCGCTCCCGCGCCCAGTCCGGCCGCAGCTGGGCGAAGCGGTCGCGCCC
>JAEUMW010000045.1 GCA_016791345.1 Betaproteobacteria bacterium
TCGCCCTTGTGGATGGTCCACGCGCGCACTTCCTTCTCGCCCGCCGTGAAGTAGGTCTGCAACCCGAGGAGATCGTATGCCGCGCGGATCAGTCGATCGAGTCCCGGCTCGTGCAGCCCGAGGTCGGCGAGGAACACTTCCTTGTCCTCTGCGGAAAGATCCGCGATCTCCGCTTCCAGCGCCGCGCAGATCGGCACCACGGGTGCACCCTCGGCCGCCGCGTGCGCACGCACGGCCTCCAGCAGCGGATTGCCCCCGAAACCGTGCTCATCCAGGTTGGCGACGTACATCGCAGGCTTGCCGGTGAGCAGGCAGAGCGGTGCCAGGATGGCGCGCGACTCCGCGTCGAGGTCGGCGCTGCGCAGCGGCCGGGCCTGATCGAGATGCGCCTTCGCGCGCTCCAGCACCGCGAGTTCCCGCATGGCCTGCTTGTCGCCGGCCTTGGCGGGCCGCAGCACGCGCGCGATCGCCTTGTCGACGGTGACGAGATCGGCGAGCGCGAGTTCGGTGTGAATGACCTCGATGTCGGAAAGCGGATCTACCGTCCCCGCCACATGGGTGACGTTCTCGTCCTCGAAACAGCGCACTACGTGCGCGATGGCGTCGGTCTCGCGAATGTGGGCCAGGAACTGGTTGCCGAGGCCCTCGCCCTTGGACGCACCCGCCACCAGGCCCGCGATGTCGACGAATTCAACCACCGCGGGAATCACCTTCTGCGGTTTTGCGATGGCCGCGATGCTGGCGAGCCGCGGATCGGGCACTTCCACCACGCCCACGTTCGGCTCGATGGTGCAGAAGGGGTAGTTCTCGGCGGCGATTCCCGCCTTGGTCAGCGCATTGAAGAGGGTCGACTTGCCGACATTGGGTAGGCCGACGATGCCGCATTTGAGACTCATGCAGAGGATTCCGCTGGTTTGTCCGCCGGAGGTTTCGCCTTCGTGTGCAGCTTGAGCATGGCCGCCTCCAGATTGCCGCGCGCGACCAGAGGCCACACCGCGAGAGCCTTCTCGATCGAATCGTCGATCAGCACCTGCTCCTCGCGCCGCGGCGCGTGCAGCACGTAGTCGACCACGGCCGCGCGCTCGCCCGGGTGACCGATGCCCAGACGCAGCCGCCAGAAGTCGCGGGTGCCGAGGTGGGCAGCGATGTCCTTCAGCCCGTTGTGACCCGCCACACCGCCGCCGCGCTTGAGTCGCGGCGTGCCTGGCGGCAGATCGAGTTCGTCGTGCGCCACCAGAATCTCCTCGGCAGCGATCTTGTAGAAGCGCGCGAGCGCGCCCACCGAGCGCCCGCTCACGTTCATCCAGGTGAGCGGCTGGAGCAGCCAGCAATCCCGGCCTTCCACGCTGATGCGGCCGACGTTGCCGTGAAAGCGCGACTCCGGGCGCAGAGCAGTTCCCGCTTTCTCGGCAAGCCGGTCGACGAACCACCAGCCGGCGTTGTGACGGGTGGCGGCGTACTCCGTGCCGGGGTTGCCGAGGCCGACGACGAGACGCATGGAGGCGGGAAGTTCCGGAGAATCGCGTGAAAAGGCCCGTCAGAGCGTCGCGTTGCGACCGCGGCCGACGGGCCGAGCGTTGAGGAAAAGCGCCGGATTACTTCTTCTCGGGCTCCTTCTCCTCCTTCTTCGCGGTGCTTGCCGGCAGCTCGGCAGCAGCGGCCGGAGCGGCTGCCTCTGCCTCCTCCTCGACTGCCGCGCGCGGCAGGACGCAGGCAGCGACTACCGGATCCTCTCCCGACTGAATCGTGACGGCCTCGACGCCGGCCGGCAGCTTGAGGGCCGAGACGTGAATCGAGTCGCCCGCATCCAGACTTCCCAGGTCCACCTCGATGAACGCTGGCAGGTTCTTCGGCAGGCACACGACCTCGAGATCGTTCATCACGTGGCTCACGATGCCGCCGGAAAGCTTCACCCCCGGTGCAACCTCGGCGTTCATGAAGTGCAGCGGCACCTTGATGTAGATCTCCTTGTCCTGCGCGACACGCTGGAAATCGACGTGCAGGACTTCGGCGCGGAAGGGATGCATCTGCACGTCGCGCAGCAGCACCTGCTCCTTCTTGCCGGCCACCGCCATGCTCAGGATCGATGCATGAAAGGCTTCGAGCTTGAGGTGGTGATAGAGCGCGTTGTGGTCGAGCTCGATTGCCATCGGCGCGGTCTCGCCGCCGTAGACGATGCCCGGAACCTTGCCGCTGCGACGCAGGCGGCGGCTCGCACCCGTACCTTGCGCCGATCGCGGAAATGCGACGACTTCGATTGCAGCCATTTCACTCTCCTAGGTTGTGCACTCGCCGGCCGCGACCAGCCGGGAAGTGCCGGAAAAAGCCTGGTGGCCCGCCTCACTCCATGAAGAGCGAGCTGACTGAATCCTCGTTGCTGATGCGAAGCATGGTCTCCGCGATGAGCTCCGCCGCCGACACGCAACGGATGCGCTGGGAACGCCGTGCGTCGTCGCGCAGCGGAATGGTGTCGGTGACGACGAGCTGATCGAGCTGCGACGCTTCCACGCGCTCGACGGCGCGGCCCGACAGCACCGGATGCGTACAGTACGCGACCACGCGCTCCGCGCCCTGCGCCTTGAGCGCTTCGGCCGCCTCGCACAGGGTGTTCGCGGTGTCGACGAGGTCGTCCATGATCACGCACGTGCGGCCCTCGACCTCGCCGATGATGTTCATGACGGTGGCGACGTTGGGTCGCGGGCGGCGCTTGTCGATGATCGCGAGGTCGCAGTCGAGCCGCTTCGCCACAGCGCGCGCGCGCACCACGCCGCCGACGTCGGGTGATACGACGATCATGTGCCGGTATTCGTGCTTCCAGAGGTCTGCCAGCAGTATCGGCGTGGCATAGACGTTGTCGACGGGGATGTCGAAGAAACCCTGGATCTGGTCCGAGTGCAAGTCCATCGTCAGCACGCGGTCGACGCCGACGCTGGTCAGCATGTTGGCGACGACCTTGGCCGTGATCGGCACGCGCGCCGAACGCGGACGGCGGTCCTGGCGGGCGTAGCCCAGATACGGGATCGCCGTCGTGATACGGCCGGCCGAGGCGCGCTTCAGCGCATCGACGATCACCAGCACTTCCATCAGATTGTCGTTGGTCGGCGCACAGGTCGACTGCAGGACGAAGACGTCCTTGCCGCGGACATTCTCCAGGATCTCCACCTGCACCTCGCCGTCGCTGAAGCGACCCACGTTTGCGCGCCCGAGGTGGATGTGCAGGTGACGCACGACATCCTCCGCAAGCTTCGGGTTCCCGTTGCCGGTGAACACCATCAGGCTGTCGTAAGCCATCTCAGCTCAGGAGAGAGTTCGGGGTGGGGAGATCGGCTCGGTGCGCGACGGGCGTGCAGCGCGGCATCACGACGCCCATGTTGCGCACCGCGCCGCCAGCACGAGCGCGGGGCTGGGGAGGTAGGGATCGAACCTACGAATGCCGGAATCAAAATCCGGTGCCTTACCACTTGGCGACTCCCCAATCTGATCAATCAGCAAGGTTGTGCAGGGGATGCCGATCAAGGCCCTGCGCCACGAATCCGCTCATCGCAGGCGGCAGCAGCTTCGCCACCCGCCGCGCCGCATCCTCTGAATCGAACTCCGCGAACACACAGGCACCCGACCCCGTGAGCGCACTGAAACACGCCTCGCGTGCTTCGCGCCGCAGCCAGTCGAGGTGCGCGCCGACTTCCGGATAGGCGCGACACACGACGGCTTCCAGGTCGTTCTGACCCCGCACAGCCGAAAAGGCCGTAATTGTGACGGGCGGCGAGTTTCGTGTCAAATCAGGGTCTTCGAACACTTTCCGGGTCGCCACCGCAAGCGGCGGGACCAGCACGAGATACCACGCCGGCCGCAGGTGAATCGGCTGCAGTCGCTCGCCGATCCCTTCGCCGAAGGCGCTTTCGCCGAAGATGAAGACCGGCACATCGGCACCCAGCCGCACGCCCAGTTCCGCCAGTTCGTGCCGCGCAAGGCGCAGGTCCCAGATGCGGTTGAGGGCGAGGAGCACCGTCGCCGCATCCGAGCTGCCGCCGCCCAGGCCACCGCCCACCGGCAGCCGTTTCTGCACCCGGATCTCCACCCCGCGGGACACGCGCGCCTCCGTCTGCAGAAGCTGCGCCGCCCTGATGCAGATGTCCTCCTCGGCGGGGATGCCGACGACGTTGTTCGCGCGCCGGATGCGCCCGTCCTGGCGCGTGCGAAACTGCAGCACGTCACCGTGATCGATGAAGCGGAACACCGTCTGCAGCAGATGGTAACCGTCGGGACGGCGCCCCGTCACATGCAGGAAGAGGTTGAGCTTTGCCGGAGCGGGGTAGGTTACGAGTGATTCGTCCATGGCGTGGTCGCGCGCGAGGCGGCAAGGATAACGCGACCGCGCGCCGCTGTGAGCATGCGACACGACGCGCCCGCGTCAGGACTGCACCTGCCAGCGATCCACCACCAGGCGCAGCTGCAGGTCACCGTATTCCAGATAGATGAGAGCTGGAAGCGCGCCCCACTCGGTATCCTGATAGCGGCGGTATTCGATGGTCCAGCCGTCCTGCACGAGGCGCGTCAGGCGTCCGCTTGCCGGTTCGCGCTCGACGCGTTGCGGCTGACTGCCCGGTGCCGGACGACCGACGACCCAGTATTCGAGTCCAGCCAGCGGCAGGTCCCAGCCGAGCGCGCCGCGCGTGAGTTCTTCCGCGCTCGCTGCCCGTCGCGGCGGCTCGTGACCGGCGGTGAGCTCGACACCGGACGCATC
This sequence comes from Betaproteobacteria bacterium, assembly GCA_016791345.1. Classification (NCBI taxonomy): domain Bacteria; kingdom Pseudomonadati; phylum Pseudomonadota; class Betaproteobacteria; species Betaproteobacteria bacterium. The sequence continues at coordinate 4,745 of JAEUMW010000045.1, forward strand.
GCGCACCAGCATGGCGACGCTGCTGCCGAGCGGCGACGAAAACCAGAGCTCGTCCGACTGCGGCGTGTGCACCCAGCGCAGCAGCCCCGACATGCCCTGTTCGCCGTTGCGGACGCCGATGCGACCGTTGAGCTCGAAGGTGACGCGGTCCGGGGCGAGCCGCGCTGGCGCGCGGTCGGGCGCGATGTCAGGCGCGGTGGCACAGGCAGCGAGGGCCAGCAGCAGCGCAGACGCCGCCCACTGCGCCAACCGGAGGCGCGGCCAGACGCGCCGGCGAATCAGGGCAGAAACCGCTTGACCGCGGCCTGCAGCGCTTCGTTGTCCGGATTGTCCTGCAGCGCCTGACGCCAGACCTTCTCCGCCTCGTCCTTCTGCCCCTGCGCCCAGAGCACCTCGCCCAGATGCGCGGCGATCTCCGGATCAGGGCGTTCGGCGAAGGCGCGCCGCAGATACACCAGCGCCTCCTTCGGCTGGCCGCGGCGGTAGAGCACCCAACCCTTGCTGTCGAGAATGAAGGGATCGTCGGGCGCGATCTTGAGCGCCTTGTCGATGTAGTCCTCCGCTTCCTTCAGGCGCTCGTTGCGATCGGCGAGCGTGTAGCCGAGCGCATTGTAGGCGTGCGCGTGATCGGGCTTGATGACGATGAGCTTCTTGAGATTCGCCTCGAGCACGTCGACGCGATTCACCTTCTCCGCCGCCATCGCGTAGTCATACAGCAGGTCCGGATAATTCGGCAGCTTGTCGAGCGAGCGGCCGAGGAGATCGTAGGCCTCCTGGTACTGGTTCTGATCGCGCAGGAGCTGCGCCTCGGCCTGGATCAGCTGCACGCGCTGCTGATTGTTCTGCACCGGCAGCTGCTGCAGATAGCGCCGCGCACCCGTGAGGTCGCCCTCCTTGGCGAGGACGCCGGCATAGCGCATCTGGGCCGGGATGTACTGGTCGCCGCGCCCGACCTCCTGGTACCAGCGCTTGGCGTCCTCGTAGTGCTTGCGCTCTTCGTCGACCTGCCCGAGATAGAGGCGGATGCTGTCGCCCTCCTTCGGGTTCTGGGTCAGCGCGCGCTTGAGCGTCTGCTCGGCGGCGGCGTAATCCTTCAACTCGATGGCGAGCAGCGCGACCGCCATGGTGACGTCGGCGTTCTGCGGGAAATCCCTGCCGAGTTGCTCGAACTCCTTGCGCGCTTCCTCGTAGTTGCGGTCGTTGACGAGCAGGCGCGCATAGTTGAGGCGCACGTCCTTCGCCTGCGGATACTCCTTGAGATAAGCCTTCCAGTACGCGAGCGCCTCGGCGTTGGAGCGGCGCTGCAGGACCTGGCCGCGTATCAGGGCGGCGAGTTCCCAGTCCGGTCGCAGCTTCGTCGCCTCTTCGGCCTCGCGCGCGGCGAGCGTCAGGTCATCGGCACCGAGGGCGGCTTGCGACACTGCGATATGGGCTTCGGCGACATTCGGATAGGGCTGCGCCAGCTCCCGCACCAGTTGCAGCGCGGCTTTGCGGTCGGCCGAGCGCGACAGCAGGCTGCTCAACTGCAGGAAGGCAGGGCCGACATTGGCCTTCTCTTCCCGCAGCAGCTTCTCCAGCAGCGGCTTCGCTTCGGTCAGCTTGTTCGAGTTGACGAGCAGTGCCGTCAATGCCTGCTGCGCGCGGACCGAGTCGGGATCGGTGGCGACCCAGATGCGCGCCGCTTCCAACGCCTGGTCCTGAGCGCGCGCAAAGAGCGCGACCTCGGTTGCGCGCTGCGCGATGCGCGGGTCCTGCGTCTTGCGCGCCATCTCCAGATAGGCCTGGGTGGCGACGTCGAGCCGACCCCGCTGGCCCGCCACTTCGCCGATCAGGAAACGGTACAGAATGTCGTTGGTCAGCTCCTGGTCCGGCAATGCGGGCGGCTTGGGCGTTGGCTCGGTCGGGATCGCGGCAGCCGGGGGCGGTTTCGCGGGGGACTCCGCAGCCGGCTTCTGCGGGCTTTGCGCGCACGCAGACAGGAAGAGCGCCAGCAGCGGTGCCGCGACCGCAACAGTTCGATTCATCGAGAGGATCCGAGAAGAAGGCAGAGGAATTAGAGGCACAGCAATGCGTCGAGGTTCGCGAAAAGCCCAGCGCGTTTCGCGAGACTGTATGAAACTCAACATATTAGGTATATTTACGCGCCCTTTCAATTGACGCCGGTCGCAACGCCCCGCCGTCGGTTACGGGTCTTCTGCTCACCGATGTCCGATTCCGCCCCAGCCCCCACCCTCGATGCCCGCGCGCTGTCGCGCAGCTTCGCCGGTCGGACAGTCGTGCGCGAGGTCGATCTCAAGGTCGATCGCGGTGAAGTGGTCGGCTTCCTCGGCCCCAACGGGGCGGGCAAGACGACCACCATGCAGATGCTCACCGGCAACTTGAGTCCGGGCGCCGGCCGCATCTCGATCTGCGGCGTGGATCTGCTGGAGGCGCCGGTGGCGGCCAAGCGCCACGTCGGATATCTGCCCGAGACGCCGCCGCTGTATCGCGAACTGAGCGTGAGCGAGTATCTGCAGCTTGCCGCGCGGCTGCGCCGGGTGCCGAAAGGCAAGATCACCGCGGCCGCGTCGAGTGCCGCCGAGCGCTGTGGGCTGGCGGCGGTGGGCAACCGTCTGATCGGCGCGCTCTCCAAGGGCTACCGGCAGCGGGTGGGCATCGCGCAGGCGATCGTCCACGACCCTGACCTCATCATCCTGGACGAGCCGACGGTGGGCCTCGATCCGAATCAGATCCGCGAGATCCGCGCCCTCATCCGCGAGCTGGGACGCGGGCGCGGCGTCATTCTGTCCACGCACATCCTGCCGGAAGTGGAAACCGTCTGCGACCGCGTGCAGATCATGCACGCGGGCAGCGTCGTCTACAGCGGCACGGTGCAGGCACTGCGCGCGCTGCGCGGTGGCCGCGCCCTGCTCGTCGGCCTGCGCCAGCCGCCGCCGCTGGCCGACCTGCGGGCACTGCCCGGTGTCGCGCACGTGGAGCTCACGGGCGCCGATCTATTCCGCATCGAGCCGGCAGCCGAGGCCGATCCGGGCGAGGAGATCGTGCGGCAGGCGGTGGCGCGCGGCTGGCGTCTTTTCCAGATCGCACCGGCGCAGGCGAGCCTGGAGGACATCTTCGCGCACCTCACGCAACGCGAAGATGCCGCGACCGCGGAGGCGAGTACATGATCCTGACCGTAGCCGCCAAGGAATGGCGGGCGCTCTTCGTGTCGCCGCTGGCGTGGGTCGTCCTCGCGTTCTTCCAGCTCGTGCTGGCGTGGATCTTCCTGTCGCGGCTCGATGCGTTTCTGTCCATCCAGAGCCAGCTCGTCGCGCTCGCCAATCCACCCGGAGCAACCGAGCTCATCATCTCGCCGGTTTTCGGCGTGGCGTCGATCGTTCTGGTGATGGCGGTGCCGCTGCTTTCGATGCGGCTGGTGGCGGAAGAGCGGCGCAACCACACCATGACGCTGCTCCTGTCGGCGCCGATCTCGATGACAGACATCGTGCTCGGCAAGTTTCTGGGCATCTTCGCCTTCCTGCTGCTGCCGATCCTCCTGATCGGCGCCATGGGCGCGTCGCTCGCCTGGGGCGGACGCCTGGACTGGGGTCTGGTGGCGTCCAACCTGATCGGCCTCGCGCTGGTCGCCGCGGGGCTTGCCGCCATCGGGCTCTTTGCCTCGTGCCTCACGGCGCATCCGGTCGTCGCTGCAGTGGCCGCGCTGGCGATTTCGCTCGCGCTCTGGATGGCCAATCTCGGCACCTCCGATCCGGCGAGCCCGCTGCACCTCGTGTCGCTGCTCAAGCACTTCGAGCCGTTCTCCAAGGGCGTCATCGACACGGCGAGCCTCGCCTACTTCGCGCTGCTGACCGGGCTCTTCCTGCTGCTCGCAATCCGCCGCCTCGACGCCGATCGGCTGCGGGGCTGAGCGCCAGGGGGCCCGACACGTGGAAGCCAGCCAACAGCTCCGTCGCCGACTGCTCCTGCAGAACGGCGTCTTCGTCGTTCTGCTGGTCGCGGCCGTCCTGCTGCTGGCAAAGCTCGCGCAGGACTACCGCGTGCAGTGGGACTTGACGCAGAACCGCCGGCATACGCTGTCGAAGGCCACACGCGACGTGCTCGCGCAGATGAAGGGACCGGTCACGGTCACCGCCTACGCCACCGAACAGGATCCGCAGCTCGGCGACATCCGCCGCATCATCCAGGAGTTCGTCGAGCCGTTCGCCCGCGCGAAACCGGACCTGACGCTGCGCATCATCGATCCGCGCGAGTATCCCAAGCTCGCCGCCGAGGCCAAGGTGCGCGTGAACGGCGAGCTCGTCATCGCCCACGGCAGCCGCACGGAGCATCTCACGCAGTTGAACGAGCAGGCCATGACCAACCTGCTCATGCGGCTGTCGCGCGGGTCTGAACGCATCATCGCCGGGCTCGACGGTCACGGCGAGCGGCGCCTCACGGGCAACGCCAATCACGATCTCGGCGATTTCGGCAAGCAGCTCGAAAACAAGGGACTGCAGCTCGGCACGGTGAATCTCGGCATCGCGCAGGCGATCCCCGACAACACCGCGGTTCTCGTCATCGCCAGCCCGCAGGTCGACCTCCTGCCGGGCGAGGTGGAGAAAGTGAAGCGCTATCTGGAGCGCGGCGGCAACCTGCTCTGGCTCATCGACCAGGAGCCGCTGCACGGGCTCGAGCCGGTCGCCGAGTATCTGTCGCTCGTCCTGTCGCCGGGCACCGTGATCGATCCGGCGGCGCGACAGATGGGACTGCCGCAGGCGGACGCCGTCGTCCACGGCTACGGCAATCACGTCATTGTGCGCGATTTCCCGCTCAACGCCGTGTTTCCGTTCGCACGCCAGATCGGCGTCGTGGAAGGCAAGGAGTGGCATGCGTTTCCGCTGATGGAAGTCGCCCAGCGCGGCTGGCTGGAAAGCGGCGAAGCCAACGACGAGGCCACGTTCGACCCCAAGCGCGACGCCGCCGGGCCGATCACCATCGGCTACGCGCTGGAGCGACGCGTGGAGGATCGCACGCAGCGCGTGGTCGTTGTCGGCAGCGCGAACTTCCTCGCCAACACCTATCTCGGGCTCGCCGGCAATCTCGATCTCGGCGTCAACATCGTGAACTGGCTGGCAGGCGATGACGATCTCATCACCATCCAGCCGCGCGCCACCGTGGACGCCAACCTCGAGCTCGGCCGCATCCCCCTCTTCGTCATCGCCGCGGGCTTCCTGGTGCTGCTGCCGGCGGGCCTGCTCGCTGCAGGCGCGGCGACGTGGTGGCGCCGGCGCCGCCTATGAGGCGTGGCGCACTCGTCAATGTCCTGCTCGCCGCGCTCGTCGCGGGGCTGGCGCTGTTCTTCCATTTTCGGCCGCGCCCGGCTGCCGCGCCGCCGCTCGCACTGTCCTCGCTCGATCCGGAGCAGGTCACGCGCATCCGTGTGGAGCGCGGCGCAACGGCCTTGGTGCTGGAGAAGCGCGACGGCCAGTGGTACCTCGATGCGCCTTACCGGGCGCGTGCCGACGCCTTCCGCGTGCGCCAGCTGCTCGACCTCCTGCGTGCGCAGCCAAGCCGCCAGTTCGCGGCCACCGATCTTGGCCGCTTCGATCTCGACCATCCGGCCACACGCGTCGTCTTCGACGATCGTCCCGTCGCCTTCGGCACCGTCAACGAGCTTAGCAACGAGCAGTACGTCGCGGCTGGCGACAGCGTCTTCCTAATTCCGCTGCGTTATGCGGCAGGGCTGCCGCAGGAGGCGAAGGACGTGACCGGCCGGGCCCTCTTCGGGCCGGACGAGGTGCCGGCGTCGATCGCGGTGGGCGGGGTGGAAATGGCGCTGCAGGACGGCCTCTGGCGGCTGCATCCAGAGAATCCCGGCCTGAGCCAGGACGATCTCAACCGCTGGGGCGACGACTGGCAGAGCGCGGCAAGCCTGCTCACGCAGCGGGTCACGGGCGCGGCGAAGGGGGATGCGATCACCGTCAGGCTCAAGAGCGGGAAGACGGTACCGCTC
>JAEUMW010000046.1 GCA_016791345.1 Betaproteobacteria bacterium
CGAGCAGACGCGGATCGCTGCGCAGATTGGTGAGCAACTCGATGAAGCGGTCGCGGTCGGCGGGATCGGCCAGCAGCTTCGGCAACGTCGCCACCGCCTGCTCGCGCGCGTAGCGCACGATGATGTCCTGTTCGCCGCGGATGCGCCGGCGCGCGTCCGGCGCGAGATCCGGCAGGAGGTGTGCGTAATCCGTCATGAGATCGCGCTTGAGTTCGAGCCGCGCCAGCGGCAGGACCTGATCATCCGCCATGAGTAGCGAAGCAACACGTGCGATCGCCTCCGCATAGCCGCCGCGGTCGACGGCGGCGAGCGCCTCCTGCACCACGGGCAGGTCCTGCGGCGCCACGACCGGTGCCGGCCCCGCTTGCGCGCCGCTCTTGTCCGCCAGGTACAGCGCGAAGAGATTGCCATAGGTCTGGAAGAACATCGCCTCGCTCGCCGCGTCGCGCAGCTCGCGGTAGTAGTCGAGCGACGCGCTGGTGAACTCCGAGAGCATTTTCTCGATACGGCGACCGGCCGCGTCGGGGCCAAGCTCCTGACGCTGCGCCTTCACCATTTCCGCTGCAGGCGCGAGCCACCCGAGCCAGGGATTCAGGTCCGAGAACGACCAGCGCTCGGCGCGCAGCGGCTGGAAATCGCGCGAGAGTTTCGCCGTGTATTCGTTGGCGAGCGACTGCACCAGCGGCTGCGCGAAAAGCTCGTAGGCGCGCTGGTTGAAGTCGGAAACGGCGGCGACCGCCTGGAACGGCTTCTCGTCGACGCGGCGGAAGCGGTTCAGGCGCGAGCAGACTTCCTCGATCTGCTTCTCCTCGAACTCGACTTCGTACTGCGGAGTCCCGCCCGCACCCCGCGTTTCCACGATCTTCATGCCGTAGAGACCCGGTGCCAGCGCCTCGATCGACTTCAACACCGACACGATCTGCGAATGCTCCTTCGTCGCCACCTTGCCGGAGACGAAGATGCCGAGGTGGCCGACATTCTCGTGCAGCAGACCGACGATCACCTGGCCGCGCGCCTTGATGTCGTAGGTCGAGCCGTAGACGTCCGCGACCCAGTTGAAGGCCTGTTGCGGCGGCGTGATGTTGTCGCCCATCGACGCGAAGAGGACGATCGGGGACTTGACTTCGCGCAGATCGAACACCTTGCCGGCTGCGCTCTTAGCATCCCCCGACCACAGCCGGTTGCCGACGAAGAGGTTCTGCGTGATCCACTCGATCTCTTCGCGGTTCATGAGGTAGAAGCCGCCCCACCAGCGCTCGAACTCGAGGAAGCGCGGCGGTTCGGTATCGATGTTGGCGAAGAGGCGGTAGTACTTGTCCCAGAAGGTGTTCGCGGGATTCAGATTCTCGAAGTTCTGCACCAGCGCCGCACCGTCGAAGACGCCGTTGCCAAGGTCCGCGGCGAAGGAAGAGAGCCAGGTGCCGCCGAGGTTGCCGCCCGCGTAGCGCATTGGGTTGTCGCCCTCGCCGTCCTTCCACGCCCCGCCCCAGTACGACATCGGCGCGCCGTTGATCACGATCGGCCCCATGTCGTCCGGATGCGCGGCCGCGAGCATCATCGCCGCCCAGCCGCCCTGGCAGTTGCCGACGATGGCGGGCTTCGGGCTGTCCGGGTGCAGTTCCCGCACGTGGCGCGCGAAGCGCGCTTCGGCTTCGCACACGTCGAGCAGCGTTTGGCCAGGCTCCGGCTCGCGGAAGAACATGACGAAATAGACGGGGTGGCCGTCGCGCAGGGCGACGCCGACCTGCGAATCGTCCTTGAAGCCACCGATGCCCGGACCGTGTCCGGCGCGCGGGTCGATGATCACGTATGGCCGGCGCTTCGCGTCCACCGTCACGCCGGCGGGCGGGACGATGCGCAGCAGGGCGTAGTTGACCGGCTTTTCGAAGGTGCGCGCGTCGAGCAGAACCTCGTACTCGAAATGCAGCACCGGCGGCAGCCCCTGACGCTCGTGCTCGACGAACTGGTTGCCACGCTGGCGCATGGTGTCCCAGAAGAGCACGCTGCGCTGCGCGAAATCGACGCCGTAGCGCGCCCAGTCCGTCCACACCTCCCACGGCGACTTCGGCGTGGTCGCGAGATCCGCA
>JAEUMW010000047.1 GCA_016791345.1 Betaproteobacteria bacterium
CCGGCGACCGCGAGCGGTGGCTGGCCGAGCGCCCCGCGCGAGAAGTCGAGCAACGGGATTGCGACCGCCTCGATGAACCATCCGAACAGCGCCTTGAACGGCACGAATTCACCGAACGGCACGAGGTGATGCTTGCGATACGTCTGCCGCGGCGAGACGCCGAAGGAGACGACGCTGTTGAAGTATTCGTCGCGCCCCGTTCCATGCTCCGGCAGTCCGATCAGCACGTCGGCGCCGGCGGCGGCAACGTGCGCCTGCACGCGCGCGAGGTATTCGGGCGGAATGTCCTGCAGATAGAGCGGGAGCGCTGTCTCCGGCAGCACGATGAGGCGCCCCTTGGCCGACGCGATCAGGCGCAGATACGTGTCGAGCGTCGCGCGCACCTGATCCTCGCGCCATTTCATCTCCTGTGGGATGTTGCCCTGGATCAGGCTGACGGCGACGGGTTCGCCCACGGGCCGAGTCCATTCGTGCAGCCTGAGAGCCGCGCCGCCACCCCAGAGCACCGCCAGGGCGGCAAGGGCAGCGAAGGCACGGCGGCTGCGACGCAGTCGCCAGGCGAGGTAGAGCAGGCCCGCCGACAGTGCCGTCGCGAGCGTGACGCCGTACACGCCGGAAAGCGGTGCGAAGCCCGCGAGCGGGCTTGCCGGCGCCTGCGAGTAGCCGATCGCGATCCACGGGAATCCGGTGAAATACCAGCCGCGTACCCACTCGCCGAGCGTCCAGGCGGCGGGGAAGACGAGCAGCGCACGGGTCGCCGTGGTGCGTCCGACGATACCCGTTGCGAGGCACGCGCACGCGGGACAGAGCGCGAGCAGCAGGCACAGCAGCACGGTCGCGAGTGCGGCGAGCGGTGCCGGCATCGCGCCGAACGTGTGCAGACTCACGTAGACCCAGGACACGCCGGCGAGAAAGCAGCCCAGTCCCCAGCCGAGGCCCAGAAGGAACCGCTGGCGATGCGTCGCGGCCTGCTCGCACAGTCCGACCAGCAGTGCCAGCGTCACGACCGGCAGAGGAAAGAGATACAGCGGCGCGAAGCCGGCGGCGGTGAGGGCACCGGCGCCGCACGCGGCGACGAGCATGCGGATGAAAGCCGCGCGCGAGCTAGCGGGTGCCGCGGGCACGCGAGCATCCCGAGCGAGCGGTGCGCTGCGCGAGGACAAGAGACGTCACCGCTGCGTCATGCAGCGGTCGCGGCGGGTCGATCCCTCGCGGCCATCGCGGGTTTGGCTCAGGTTGCCTAAGCCGGTTCGCGGACGCGCTCGACCCGCAGCACGTGCAAGCGGCGGCTGTCGGAGCGCAGCACGCGGAAGCGCAGGTCGTCGATCACGATCTGCTCGCCGCGCTTGGGCACGTGGCCGAAGCGGCTGATGACGAGCCCGCCGACCGTGTCGAAGTCCTCGTCGCTGTACTCCGTGCCGAAGGCGTCGTTGAAGTCGGAGATCTCGGTGATCGCCTTCACGCGGAAGCCGCCGCCCTTCTCCGGGACGATGTTGTCGCCCGGCTCGTCGTAGTCGTATTCGTCCTCGATCTCGCCGACGATCTGCTCGAGCACGTCCTCGATCGTCACCAGCCCGGCGACCCCGCCGTATTCGTCGACAACGATCGCCATGTGGTTGCGGTTGGAGCGGAAGTCCTTGAGCAGCACGTTGAGCCGCTTCGACCCGGGGATGAAGACCGCCGGTCGCAGCATCTCGCGCACGTTGAACTCCTCCTCGCCCGCGTAATAGCGCAGCAGATCCTTCGCGAGCAGAACGCCGATCACGTCGTCCTTGTTCTCGCCGATCACGGGGAAGCGCGAGTGGCCGGTCTCGATCACCAGCGGCACGAACTTGTCGGGCGAATCGCGGATGTCGATGACGTCCATCTGCGAGCGCGGGATCATGATGTCCCGCGCCTGCATCTCCGACACCTGCATGACGCCTTCGATCATGGCGAGTGCGTCGGCGTCGAGCAGGTCGCGGTCGTAGGCCGAGTGCAGGAGCTGGATCAGCTGCTCGCGGTCTTCCGGCTCGCGCATGAGCAGCGAGCCGAGCCGTTCCAGCCAGGAAAGTTTCGGTGTGTCTTCCATCATGTGTTCGCCTCCCCGTAGGGATCGGCAAATCCGAGCGCCTTCATGATGCGCGACTCGCGCGCCTCCATGTCGGCGGCCCCGCGATCGTCCATGTGATCGTAACCCTGCAGGTGCAGCAGTCCATGCACGGTCAGATGCGCATAGTGCGCATCGAGCGCGATCTCCTGTGCGCGCGCCTCGCGCGCGATGACCGGCGCGCACAGCGCGATGTCGCCGGCAAGCGGCGGCCGCGTCGAATAGACGAAGGTGAGAACGTTGGTCGGATAGTCCCGGTCCCGGTAGTTGCGGTGAAGTGCGCGGCCCTCTTCCTCGTCGACGATGCGCAAGGTGACGGTGGCCACGCGCACCAGCGCAACCTTGGCCCAGGCGCGAAAGCGCATCGCCGATGGCACGCCCTTGCGCGGCACGCCGTACTGGATGGTCACCAAGGACTCATTCCGCTTCCTGGTCGCGCTCGTATCGCTCGTAGGCATTGACGATTCTCTGCACGATGGGGTTGCGCACCACGTCATCGGCGGTGAAATGGGTGAACGCGATGCCGCGAACGCTCGCCAGGATGTCGTGCGCCGCGATGAGCCCGCTCTTCTGGCCGCGCGCGAGGTCGATCTGGGTCACGTCGCCGGTCACCACCGCCTTGGTGCCGAAGCCGATGCGCGTGAGGAACATCTTCATCTGTTCCGGCGTCGTGTTCTGCGCCTCGTCGAGAATGACGAAGGAGTGGTTGAGCGTGCGCCCGCGCATGTAGGCGAGCGGGGCGATCTCGATCGTCCCCCGCTCGTACTGCTTGCCTGCCTTGTCGTAGCCCATCAGGTCGTAGAGCGCGTCGTACAGCGGGCGCAGGTAGGGGTCGACCTTCTGCGCGAGATCGCCCGGCAAAAAGCCCAGGCGCTCGCCGGCTTCGACGGCGGGGCGCGTGAGAACGATGCGCTTCACCTGCTCGCGCTCGAGCGCGTCGACCGCACTCGCCACCGCGAGATAGGTCTTGCCGGTGCCGGCCGGACCGATGCCGAAGGTGATGTCGTGTTCCTGGATCTTTTCGAGATATTCGATCTGCCCGGCGGTGCGGCCGTGCAGGTCGGGGCGACGCGTGAGGAGTCCCGGTCCCTGCTGCCCGGGGAGGCGGCTGCCGCTGCGTCGCGCGACTTCCACCAGGCCGAGTTGCACGTCCTCCACCGACAGCGGCTCACCGGAGCGCCGATAGAAGTGCTCGAGCGCGTTCACGGCAAGCTTGCTCTGCGCGGCATCGCCCGCCACCACGAAGCGCTCGCCGCGCCGCGTGATGGCAACGTCGAATGCAGTCTCGATCTGGCGGATGTTCTCGTCGAGCGCCCCGCACAGATTGGCGAGGCGACGGTTGTCGAGGGGCTTGAAGTCGATGTCGAGGGGCGTGGAATCCACTCCGCGGCACTGGGGTCGGCGCAATGGCCCGATTCTACGCGATTGGCGGGCGCGAGGCGAAAGGGCGGCCGTGTTCAGGGGGCCGCGGGGGAAAGCAGTGCGCCACGCAGCGAGTGCGGCAGCGCTTCGGTGATCGTCACCTCGACGAAAGCATCCACCAGTCGCGCTGGCCCGATGAAGTTCACGACGCGATTGTTGTCGGTGCGTGCGGCAAGTTCGGCTGCCCGCTTGCGCGACGGACCCTCGACCAGCACGCGCTGCACCGTGCCGACCATCGCGCGGCTCACGGCCTGCGCCTGCTCGTCGATTTTCGCCTGCAGACGCGCCAGACGCGCGAGACTCACTTCGCGATCGACCTG
>JAEUMW010000048.1 GCA_016791345.1 Betaproteobacteria bacterium
CAAGTTCGATCTGTGGAACCTGAAGACGGTGGCCGAGGTGCGTGCCGGCATCAATACGCGCAACGTCGCGGTGTCCGGCGACGGCCGCTACGTCATGGTGGCCAATTACCTGCCGCACACGCTGGTGGTGCTGGATGCGCGTGACCTCGCGCTCGTCAAGGTGATCGACGTGCGCGATCGCCAGGGCAAGAGCTCGCGCGTGTCGGCCGTGTATGACGCGGCGCCGCGCAAGAGCTTCGTCGCAGCGCTGAAGGACATCCCGGAGATCTGGGAGATCTCCTACGACGACAATGCCGAGCCGATCTACGAGGGGCTCGTGCACGACTACAAGCTCGGCGAAGGCATCGCGCAGGCGGGCAAGCTCAACGCCCGTCGCACGCAACTCGACGACGTGCTGGACGATTTCTTCTTCGATCCGAGCTACGCCTATGTCATCGGTGCGGCGCGCACGGGAGGCCGGGGGCAGGTCGTGAATCTGGACGTCCGCCGCAAGATCGCGGACGTGCCGCTGCCGGGGCTGCCGCACCTGGGATCGGGCATCTCGTGGGAGCACGCCGGCAGACGGGTGCTCGCCACACCGAATCTCAAGGAGGGTGTGGTGAGCGTGATCGACATGGAGAACTGGCAGGTGGTGAAGGAGATTCCCACGCTCGGCCCCGCGTTCTTCATGCGCAGTCACGAAGCCACGCCCTACGCCTGGGTGGATGCGATGATGAGTCGCGACAAGGACACCATGCAGCTCATCGACAAGCGCACGCTGGAGGTCGCGCAAACGCTGCGGCCGGAGCCGGGCAAGACCGCGGCCCACGTCGAGTTCACGCGCGATGGACGCTACGCGCTGGTGTCGATCTGGGAGCAGGACGGTGCGCTCGTGATCTACGACACCGAGACGCTCAGGGAAGTAAAACGTCTACCGATGAAGAAGCCGGTCGGCAAGTACAACGTCTGGAACAAAATCACGCGGTCGGAAGGGACGAGCCACTAGCCGGCCGATTGCGTGTGCTCTCTTTGCCGAATTGATATGGATCAAGGTATCTCTCCGCGATCCAACGTATCAACGTAAGTCGCGTTTCCCGTCGCTCCGAGCCCCAATGGCGCGAGACGTTGGTAGACAGAAACCTTTGCGGAGGAGGTCAAAATGGCTGTCGATCGACAACCGGTAGCGGACAAGGTCGTTCCCGAGGACGCAGGGCGCCGCAAATTCCTAGGCACCGCAGCGGCCGTAGGGCTGGCAGGGGCAGGGTTGTCGGTGGGGCTTGCGTCGTGCGACTCCTCGGAAAAGACGCCGCCGCCACCGAAGACTGCCTCCGAAACTGCCCCGGCCACGTCTGCAACACCGGCCGCGGCCACGGCGCATCACGCCGCGCACGAAGTGCCGCCGGGCGAACTGGATGCCTATTACGGGTTCTGGAGCGGGGGGCACTCGGGGGAGTTTCGCGTCTTCGCCGTACCCTCCATGCGGGAGATCAAGCGCATTCCCGTGTTCCAGCCGGACATCATGAGCGGCTGGGGGCAGACCAACGAGTCCAAGAAGATTCTCGGCACCAGACCGGACGGAACGCTCATCTACACCACGGGTGATTCTCACCATCCGGTGGCCTCCTACGCCGATGGCACGTACGACGGAAAGTACGCGTGGACCAACGACAAGCTGAACAGCCGGCTGGCGCGCATCCGCCTGGACACTTTCGAATGCGACAAGATCACCGAGCTGCCGAACGTGCAGGGGTTACATGGCGCCTGCCCGGACAAGCGTGATCCGGTCGATCCCGCGATCAATCACACCACCCGGCTCTTCGTGGGCTCGGAGTTCGCCGTGCCGCTGCCGAACGACGGCCGCGACCTCGACAAGCCGGATCAGTACGCGAGCCTGGTGACGTGCATCGACTCCGAGTCCATGGAGGTGCGCTGGCAATGCCGGGTCGACGGCAACATGGACCTGCTCGCCACCTCGTACGACGGCAAGCTCGCGGCGTGGAACCAGTACAACAGCGAGAACGGTGCAACTTTCACAGACATGATGGTGGCCGAGCGCGACAACGTCGTGTTCGTCAACATCGCTCGTGTCGAACAGGCGATCAAGGACGGCAAGTTCAAGACCTACGGCACCTCCAAGGTGCCGGTCGCGGACGGGACGAAGGAGGCCAATCAGGATCCGAAGACCGCGCTCATCTGCTACGTGCCGATTCCGAAGAATCCCCACGGCGTGAATGCCACCCCGGACGGGAAGTACTTCATCGCCTCCGGCAAGCTTTCGCCGACCTGCTCGGTGATCGATCTCGCGCTGATCCTCAAGTGGTTCGACGGTGAGCTCAAGGAGCCCCGCGACACCGTGGTTGCCGAGCCGGAGGTGGGATTGGGACCGCTGCACACCACCTTCGACGGCAAGGGCAATGCTTACACCACGCTGTTCCTCGACAGCCAGGTGGTGAAGTGGGACATCGACGCGGCGATCAAGGCGTTCAAGGGAGACAAGAACGTGAAGGTCGTGCTCGATCGCATCGACTGCCACTACCAGCCGGGGCATCTGAACGCCAGCATGGCCGAGACCCGTGATGCGGACGGCCGGTGGCTGGTCGTCGGCAGCAAGTTCTCCAAGGATCGCTATCTGCCGGTCGGTCCGCTGCACGATGAGAATGAGCAGCTCTTCGACATCAGCGGCGAGAAGATGAAGCTGCTCGCCGACCATCCGGCGCATCCTGAACCGCACGACTTCATCATCGTCAAGCGCGACAAGATCAAGACGCGGCAGGTCTACAACCCCGACGAATTCCCGAATGCCCTGAAGGATTTCGCCAAGGACAGCCGCCTGGAGCGCAGCGGCAAGAAGGTCACGGTCTTTCTTGCCTCGGGTGCACCCCAGTTCAGCATGCCCGAGTTCAGGGTCAAGCGTGGCGATGAAGTGACGGTGATACTTACCAACATGGACAAGATCGAAGACCTGACCCACGGCTTCGGCATCGAGAAATACAACGTGAACTTCATCGTAAATCCGGGGGAAACACGATCGGTCACGTTCGTCGCCGACAAGCCAGGGGTGTATTGGTGCTATTGCACCCATTTCTGCCACGCATTGCACCTCGAGATGCGCAGCCGGATGCTGGTCGAAGCGTAATCCGCAGTGCACCGCCGGCGGGGGGCGCGCTCCCGCCGGTAGTTGTCTGGTTGGTAACCGGATGCGGTGAGATGTCGAGGCTTTTCCTCTCGCTGATTGCGGCACTCTGCTTCGCGACCGGCGTTGCGCCGGCGATCGCCGACTCGTACGAGGCGCCGCTACCGCCGCAGCTCGCGAGCGATCCGGAGCTGTGCGCCCATGTGCCGTGCAAGGAGGTGATCCCCGGCGCGGAAAGCTTCGCCCCGCGCAAGGGCAGACCTCCCTACGCCGAAGCCTACGCCACGAAGGACGGGCGAAAGAGCCTCGTCGGCTACGTCTTTCTCTCCACCGACATCGTCGACATCCCCGCCTACTCCGGCAAACCGGTGGTGACGCTGATGGGCATGGATACCCGCGGTGTCATCACCGGCGTGCGCATCCTCAAGCACAGCGAGCCGATCCTGCTTCTGGGCATTCCCGAATCGGCGCTCGTCAGGTTCATCGGCCAGTACGTGGGCAAGTTTGCCGGCGACAAGGTCGAGGTAGGCAAGACGCGCGGCGCCGCAGGCCACGTCGGCGTGGACGCCATCAGCGGCGCGACGGTGACGGTGATTGCGGAAAACCAGGTCATCATGCGCTCGGCGCACGAGGTTGCCCGGCAGGTGGGAATCATCAAGGCGCAACCGAAGCCGCAGGCCCGGTTCACGGACGTATCGGAGAAACTCGACTGGCGCGCGCTCGTCGAGGAGGGAAGCATCCAGCGGCTCACCATCAAGCCGGCGCAGGTGGGGGAGGCGGACGCCGGCCAGCCTTACATCGATCTCTACTTCGGCTATCTCAACGCATCCAACATCGGCCGCAACGTGCTCGGTGCAGAAGCGTATCGCCGCCTGATGGCGGATCTCAAACCCAACGAGCACGCGATCTTCATCGTGTCGAACGGCGCTGCTTCGTTCAAGGGCTCGGGATTCGTACGCGGCGGTATCTTCGACCGCATTCAGGTCGCCCAAGGGCTCGACACCTTCACCTTCCGCGACCTCGACTACCTCAATCTGTACGGTATCGAAGCGGCCGGCGCGCCGTCGTATCGAGAATCGGGCATCTTCATCATCCGCGACCCGAGCTTCAGCGCCGCCTACCCGTGGAGTCTCGTGTTTCTCAGCAGTAAGGTCGATCAGCAGACCGGCGCACGGACCTTTGCCAGCTTCGACAGCGAGTACTGGCTCCCGGCGCGCTACCTCGCAGACGGGCGTCCGGTCGTGGAACGGCCGGAGCCGACCTGGGTGAAGGTGTGGAAAGCGAAAGCGCTCGAAATCAGCGTCTTCGTGCTCTTCCTGGCGGCCGTGACGGCCGTGTACGCGTCGCGCGACAAGCTTGTGCGCCGCGCGACGCGGAAGGACCATCGCTGGGTCGAGTATCCCAAGTATGCGTTCTGGATCTCGAGCATCCTGTTCGTCGGCTTCTATGCCATGGCGGTACCGAGCATCACCCACGTGCTCACCTGGTTCCACTCGCTCGTCTATGAATGGCGCTGGGAACTGTTCCTGTCCGACCCCCTCATCTTCATCTTCTGGTGGTTCATCATCATTACCGTGTTCATCTGGGGGCGCGGGCTTTTCTGCGGCTGGCTCTGTCCCTACGGTTCCCTGGCAGAACTCGCCCACAAGGTGGCGGGCGCGATCGGTCTCAAGCGCTATCAGTTCTACCTGCCGATGCGCTGGCACAACAAGCTCAAGTGGCTGAAGTACGGGATCTTCGCGCTTCTCGTCGCGCTGTCGTTCTACTCCATCGGGACAGCGGAGAAGATGGCGGAGGTGGAGCCGTTCAAGTCCACCTTCCTGGTGGGCTGCTTCTGGACCCGCGCCTGGCCGTTCGTGGCGTACTGGGTCGCGCTTTTCGTGGTGTCGATGTTCACCGAGCGGCCCTTCTGCAAGTACCTGTGTCCGCTCGGCGCCGGCCTCGCGATTCCGACCACGATTCGCGCAGTGCCGCTCAAGCGCAAGGCGGAATGCCAGACCTGTCATGCGTGTCAGAAAGGCTGCGGATCGCTCGCGATCGACGACCTGGGGCGGATCGACCAACGCGAGTGCCTGCTGTGCCTCGGATGCCAGATTCTCTACTACGATCCCCACACCTGTCCGCCACTTTCCAAAGAACGCAGGCGGCGCAGCCGCGCCGGACTGCCGCTCACCCCGATCGGCGCCGATGGATACTACATTCCGATCAAGCAGATCCAGTAGCGGATCGCCAGCGAAGCAGGCTGTCACGCTGTTGCTTCTCATCGTGGGCGCTTCGTTCGCGCAGGCGAGCCAGGCAGCCGAGCACGTGGTGCGCGCGGGCGAGTCGATTGCCGCGGCAATTCAGAAGGCGCAGCCGGGTGACACGGTAAGCGTCGAGCGCGGCCACTACGAGGAACATCTGGTCATCGACAAGCCGCTGCACTTCATCGGGGTAAACCGTCCGACCTTGAGTGGAGGCAACACCGGCGATGTCGTCCGGGTGAAGGCGGCCGATGTCGTGATCGAGGCGTTCATCATCCGCGACAGCGGCGCCGACCTGGGCGCACAGAACGCCGGCGTCTACGTCGAACCGGGCGCCGATCGCCTGATCGTCCGCAACAACGATCTCGTCTACAACCTGTTCGGTATCTGGCTCAACAAGGTGAAGGACGTGCAGATCAGCAGCAACCTGATCGCCGGCAAGCGCGACCTCGCGTCCGCGCAGCGCGGCAATGGCATCCAGCTCTACAACACCACCGGCGCGCAGATCGTCGACAACAACATCAGCTTCTCGCGCGACGGCATCTACGTGGACGTCTCGCACCATGCGGTGTTTCGCGGCAACCGGATTCATCATCTGCGCTACGGTACGCACTATATGAACTCCCACCACAACCTGTGGGAGGACAACGAGTCGTACCTGAATCGCGGCGGTCTCGCCCTGATGGAGGTGCGCAACCAGGTGGTGCGGAACAATCGGGCCTGGGGCAACTCGGACCACGGCATCATGTTGCGCACCATCCAGGATTCGGCAGTGGAAAACAACGTCGTCGCGGGCAACAACCGCGGCTTCTTCGTCTACGACGCCGAGTACAACACGATCCGCAACAATCTCGTCATAGGCAACCGCGTTGGCGTGCATCTGTGGGCGGGGTCGATCCACAATGACGTGGACGGCAACGACTTCATCCAGAACCACAGTCAGATCCGTTTCGTTGCCGCGCGCGACGAGGAATGGGGCAAGCAGAACGGCAACTACTGGAGCAACTACATCGGCTGGGACGCTGACGCGAACGGCATCGGCGATGTCGCGTACGAAGCGAACGACGTGATCGATCGTCTCACCTGGAAGCATCCGCTGGTGAAGCTGCTGCTGTACAGCCCGGCGGTGCAGACCTTGCGCATGATCGCGAAGCAGTTTCCGCTGCTGCGCAGTCCGAGCGTGATCGACAAGCACCCGCGCATGCGCCCTTCCAACGTCGGGTGGAGCACCTGGATTGGCCAGCAGCGTCGTTGAGGTCAGGGGTGTGGCCAAGCACTTCCATCAGACGCGGGCGGTGGACGGGGTCGATCTGGCGGTGCGCGAGGGTGAACTGCTCGGGCTCATCGGGCACAACGGCGCCGGCAAGACCACGCTCTTCAAACTCATGCTCGGACTCATGCCGGCAACGCAGGGGGACATCCGCGTCTGCGGTGAGCCCGTACGCGGCGAGCGCTTCCGCCAGGTGCGCCGCAGCATCGGCTATGTGCCGGAGAGCATCGCGTTCTACGACAACCTGAGCGGGCTCGAGACCATGCGCTTTTTCGCCCGCCTGAAGGGTGCGGAGCCGGCGTCCTGCGTGGCGCTCCTAGAGCGCCTGGGTCTTGCCGATGCAGCCCGCCGCTCCGTGGGTGAGTACTCGAAGGGAATGAAGCAGCGGCTCGCCTTTGCTCAGGCACTGCTCGGGGCGCCACGTCTCCTGTTTCTCGACGAGCCCACCAACGGCCTCGATCCGCAGGGTATCCGCGAGTTCTACCGGATACTCGACACCCTCCGCGAGACCGGCACCACCGCCATCCTGACTTCGCACATCCTCGCCGAGATCCAGCAGCGCGTGGATCGGTTGGCGTTGATGGACGCCGGCAGAATCAAGGCGCTCGGCACCGTGCAGGGGCTACGTGAGGAACTGAATCTCCCGCTCGCAATCCAGGTGACGCTGCACAACGGAGCGGAAGGCGCACTGCGGCGCGCGCTGCCCGATGGAGAGATCATTCGGGTGGCGGGCTCGACGGCGTACCTGCGGTGCACGCGCAGTCAGAAGATGCGCGTGCTCGGTGCGCTCTCCGGGCTGGGTGACCAGGTGCGCGATATTCACATCGAGGAGCCTTCGCTGGAGGAGGTCTTCCTCGGTTACACGGATCTCGCATGAGCAGCATCCAGGTCGGGCAGATCGTCGCGATCGCGGAGAAGGAATTCTGGGATCGCATCCGCAACCGCTGGGTGCTCGCTGTGGCCGCGGTGTTCACCGTGTTCGCACTCGTGATCGCATACCTGGGCGCCGCGCAACAGGGCGCGGTGGGCTTCCGCGGCATCGATGCCACGATCGCGAGTCTGGTCAGCCTGGTCATCTATCTGGTGCCGTTGATCGCGCTCATCCTGGGTTACGACGCCATCGTCGGCGAGCGCGACAAGGGTTCCTTGGAACTGTTGCTGGCCATGCCGCTCACCCGCTTCGAACTCTTGCTCGGTAAGTACTTCGGCCTCGCGCTGGCGCTCGCGTTCTCGACCGTCGCGGGGTTCGGACTCGCCGGCGTGATGCTTTCATACCGCGTCGGCTTCGATGCCCTATTGCAGTACGGGAGGTTCCTGCTGAGCGCGCTCCTCCTGGGCTGGGCGTTCCTGAGCATTGCGGTGCTGATCTCGGTGCTGGCCGGCGATCGCATACGCGCGAGCGGCATCGCCATCGGCTTGTGGTTCTTCTACGTGCTGATCTACGACCTGCTGCTGCTCGGCCTGCTGGTGGCAGCCGAAGGCCGCTACAGCCTGGATTTGTTTCCCGCGCTGCTGCTGCTGAACCCTGCCGACGTCTTTCGCATCCTCAACGTCTTCGGCTACGAGGATGCGCGGCAATGGTACGGACTTGCGACCGTGTTCCCGGATTCGCTCGCGAGCCCATGGCTGATGGGATCGGCGATGTTGCTGTGGATCGTCTGCCCGCTTGCAATTGCGATCTGGAGATTCAGATGAATACGTGCGTTTGCGAAGGCGACACCCTGTTGGCAAGAGCATGCAGCGCGCTTACGCGTATCGGGCTCGCGGTGCTCCTGCTCGCTGCATGCAGCGAGCAGGCGGCAACGGTTGCGCCCGTGGACATCACGCGAGACACCACTTGCGCGCTGGACGGCATGGTGCTGGCGGACTATCCGGGACCGAAGGGACAGATCCACTACGACCGGGGATCGCCGGATTTCTTCTGTGACACGATGGAACTCATCTCGATTCATCTCCGGCCGGAACAGCAGAAGCGTGTCGTTGCGCTGTTCGTGCAGGACATGGGGCAGGCCGACTGGAACGAGCCGCGCGGACACTGGATCGATGCCCGCGGCGCCTTCTACGTTCGGGGCAGCGGCCGTCACGGGTCGATGGGACCGACGCTGGCGTCGTTTGCACGCGAGGACGATGCCCAGGCATTCGCGAAGCGGCACGGCGGAAAGGTGCTGCGCTTCAACGAGATCACGATCGACATGGTGGCACTCGACGGTGGCGTGATACGGGACGAAAGGATGTGAGCCGCGTGCGGGAAGCCGCAGGCGCCCGCAAGGAGGCAGGCGCCCGCAAGGAGGTCGGAATGAACAGGCGACAACTGCTCTTCGGGATGGCGAGCGCCGGAGGTCTGGCCGGACTCGGCTTCGGTTGCCGGCGCGCGGCGGACAGCGTCGGCGAGTTCGAAGTCGTTCACCGCACCTCGCGGGCACTCGGCGCAGAAGTCAGCATGACCGCACTGCATGCGTCGAGGCAAACGGCTGAGGAGGCGATCAGCGCCGCCTTCGACGAACTGGAACTGGTCGAGAGCATCATGAGCCTGTATCGGCCTGAGAGCGAGATCCGCCACCTCAACCACGAAGGAATGCTGGAGCACCCGCATCCCTATCTGTTGTCCGTGCTGCAGCGCGCGCGTGAGGTGTCGATTCTCACCGGCGGCGCATTCGACATTACCGTGCAACCGCTGTGGGATCTCTACGCCGCTGCGTGCAAACGAGGTCGCCTTCCCGGCGACGACGCCATCGCGCGTGAGCGCAGCAAGGTGGATTATCGCGAGTTGAAGATCACGCCTGAGCGCGTCCACCTGCATGAGGGGATGGCGATCACGCTGAACGGAATCGCGCAGGGTTTCGCCGCGGATCGGGCGCTCGCCGCGCTGCGAGCGCACGGGATCGCAAATGCGTTGGTCGATACCGGAGAACTCGGTCCTCTCGGACACAAGCAAGGAGGCAAACCCTGGATTGCCGGAGTCCGCGACCCGCGCCGCGCGGAGGCGCTCGTTGCGGCGGTGGCGCTCGACGATCGCTGCATGGCAACTTCCGGCGACTACGAAACCGCCTTCACGGCGGACCGCTCGTACAACCACATTTTCGACCCTGAAACCGGGCGCTCTCCGCAGACCTTCGCCAGCGTAACCGTGATTGCGTCGAATGGCATGGACGCGGACGCCCTATCCACCGCGGTCTTCGTGCTCGGGTTCAAGAACGGTGCGCGTGTAATCGAAGAATGGCCGGGCGCCGACGCGCTTTTTATCCTCAAGGACGGCTCCGTGATCGCGACTGCAGGTTTCCCGACGCGTGCGCTGAGTACATGATCGAAGACAACGCCGCAATCGCAGGGCGCACCGGGCGAGCGAAGGCGTCCACCGGGCCGGCACGAGGCGCTGGACTTGATCGACCGGAGCACGCCCACTTGGGCCCTCGAGGGGAGACGGAAGGTCATTAGGTCGCGAGGCAACGCGCCGGACCATCGAGCGCCAGCAGACAGACAGAGGGGAGAGTCAGAGGACAGAACTGGCCCGCGTCGAGGCGTTACCGGCAATGCGGTGTTCTTTCCGCTGGCGACGCTCTACGCGATTTTCGTGATGCCGGCGTCCGTGCTCGCCATGCTCGGCCTCACACGTGCCTTCCCGGCACTGGCGTCGCCGATCGGGCATGCCCACGAAATGCTGTTCGGGTTCGCCCTGGCCGTTGTCGCCGGCAATCAGCTTGGTCCGATGGCGGTTCCGCGTCTGACGCTCCTGGTCGTCCTCTGGCTGATCGCGCGCGTGTCGTTCGTCGTTACCACGCACGGCATCACCGCGACTGCGGCGAGCATCGCCTTCGCTGTGCTGCTCGCCGTGCACGTTACGCCTCGTCTCTTCGGTGCCGCGAAGAAGTGGCGCAACCAAGCGCTGCCGATGGTGCTGACGGCGATCTGCGCGAGTGCCGTGGTTCTGCCGCTTTTCATGCGCTTCGGCTCGACGGCAGCGGAACACAGGACTGCCGCCGTCGCTGTTCTGCTTTTCGCCGTGCTCATGATCTTCATGGGCGGGCGCATCATCGGGCCAACCGCTGCCGGTCATTTTCAGCGCCAGGGCGGCACGCTCGAAGCCCGTGTGCAACCGCGCATCGAGGGAGCGCTACTGATTGTCATGGCGATCGCGACCGTCGCCTGCGCATTCACGAACGCGCGGACATTGGCCGGCGCAGCCATCGGCGCGGCTGGGACGCTCTCGGTGATTCGCCTGATGCGCTGGCGTCTGTGGGAACTGCGCGGCAGACCAGACCTCCTCTGCCTGGCCGCAGGTTACGGGTGGCTCGCTGCCGGCCTCCTGCTCTATGGTCTCGCGCTCGGTGCCGGTCGCCACGAGACGGCTGTACTTCACCTCATTACCGTCGGCGCTCTGGGGACGCTCACGCTCAACGTCATGCACATGACGTGGTCGCTGAAAGCGCGGTCGAACCCTGCACGCTCCCCGGTGCCGGTGTGGGCCACGCTCTTTGTCGGGATTGCGGCGCTCCTGCGTCTGCTGGCCGGCATGGGGGTCGGCGAACCACGCGCGCTGCTCCTCGGCGCGTCCTTCTGCTGGAGCTTCGCCTTCGTCCTCCTGTTGGTGCGGTTGCTGCGCCTTCGTTCGGTGTGATGTCCTGAGAGCGCTCGGTCCCGGCGATGCGATAGACTGCATGCTTCGACACCTGCACCGAGACCTCGCCCATTAGTGACATGCCACATACATCGGCGCGACGGATCGTCGGGCTCATTCCGGCAGCCGGGCACGCGACGCGGCTCGGCGACATGCCCTGGAGCAAGGAACTGCTCCCGGTTGGGTTTCAGCCGGGCGCCGGGGAAGGTCATCCGCAACCGAAGCCCGTGGCGCAGTATCTGGTGGAGCAGATGAAGCGGGCAGGTTGTAGTGAACTCTTCTTCATCGTGCGTCGAGGCAAGTGGGACATCGCCGACTATTTCGGTGACGGCCGGCGTTTCGGCCTGGACATCGGATACCTGATCGTGCACGAGCCGTGGGGTCCGCCCTTCACGCTGAATCAGGCGGTCCCCTTCGTGGGCGATGCCACGGTCGTGGTCGGTTTTCCCGACATCGTGATCCACCCGCCGGATGCGCTGGCGCAGACTGTCGCACGCCTCGACGCCACCGCCGCAGACGTGGTCGTCGGCATCTTCCCGGCGCCGCCGGAGGACGCTTGCGATCTCGTGGAAAGCGATGCGAGCGGACGCGTGCTGCGACTCGTGCCCAAGGAAGATGATCCCGACCTGGGTGATCCGCGCAGTACCTGGATACTGGCGGCATGGGGCCCGCGCTTCACCGCGTTCCTGCGTGCGAAAGTGGTGGAGTTGGCGCAGATCGCCCGTGTGCGAAGCCGCGACGAAGCGAAGCCGCCCGAGTGGCCGGTCGGCAGCGTGATCGCCTCGGCGATACAGGCCGGACTGTCGGTGAACAGCGTGCGCTTCGCGCACGGCGCATTCCTCGACATCGGCGCCCCGCACCGGCTCGTCGATGCCGTCCGCTTTCCCGGGGTATGGGACGGACAGGGACAGCCTCCCGTATGGTCCCGGTGCGGCGGAGCGTGAGTGGCGACGCGCGCGTCGCACTCTGCGCGAGATCCGTCGCCCGATGAAAAGGCCTGTGGCGTTCTGGTTGCTGCTTGGCGAAGCCGCGATGCAGCGCTTCGTGAAGTGCATCGACGACCTGTCCGCTCGCTATCATGCCCCTCGCTTCCTGCCGCACGTGACCTTGCATGTGTGCGACGTGGCGCGGGATGCCGACCTCGATGCTGCACTCGATGAAGTGGCGCAGCGCTTCGCACCGTTCCAAATGCGGGCAGGCCCGACCGACCACTCGCCGGTGCGCTTCAAGGCGCTGTTCGTGCCGCTGTCCGGAGGCGATATCGTCGGTCTGGCGAATGCACTCTCAAGCGAGGTCGAATCCTGGTGCAGCACCCTAGGGAACGGAGGGGATTCGGCGGTCGCGTACCGTCTGGAGCCGCACTTGAGCCTTCTTTACCAGGTGCTACCGGAGGCAGAGCGCGCACGCCTTGCCGCGTGTCACGACTACGCAGGTGACGTCATCGATTTCGACCGCATCACGGCGGTCAGGCCCGCGCCCGGAGCGGAGGATTTCGCGTGCGTGGAAGAGTGGGTGATTCTGCCACCGCGATTGCTCGTCGGGACGGGTCGGTGACACCGGCTACTTGCGACCTGCGACACGCGCAACCGTGTCTTGGCGTAGCAGCCGGCCCCTGACACCACCTGCCGGATGCCGCCGCAGGCTTCCGCCACGACCCGACTATGCGGCTGACTTGACCTGGCCGCGAGCGGCCGCGCGAGCGTCTGCCAGCTTCGTTGTCCCAGCCGAGGCCCCGTGACGAGGATCCTGGGCATACCCCATCGGTATGTCGCGTCGGGGTGCGCCGATATAGAGCTGGCGCGGGCGGCCGATCTTGTAGTCCGGATCGGCGATCATCTCGCTCCACTGCGCAATCCAGCCCACCGTGCGCGCC
>JAEUMW010000049.1 GCA_016791345.1 Betaproteobacteria bacterium
GTACTGGGGGATCCTGCTGTTCGTGACCCTGTTTCACGGTCCCGGCAAGCTCTCCCTCGACCACCTGATCCGCACGAAGTTCGCGCGCTGAGGAGCAAACATGAACCAGGCATGCGACGTGTGTGAAACGCGGATGCACAAGATCAGCATCCGCGAGACGACCCTCGAAGGACAGCGGGCGCTGGTGACGGGCGCGAACTCCGGCATCGGCGAAGCCATCGCCCGCGGGCTGGCGGAAGCCGGTGCCGCGGTGGTGGTGAACTACGTGGCGGGTGACGACCGGGCGCAGGCCATCGTCCAGGACATCGAAGCAGCGGGGGGGCGCGCCATCGCCGTGCGCGCCGACGTGGGCGACGAGGCCGAGGTGCAGTCGATGTTCGGCCAGGCGATCGACGCTTTCGGGTCGATCGACATCCTGGTGAACAACGCGGGCCTGCAGGCCGACGCACCCTTGCACGAGATGTCGCTCGCGCAGTGGCAGCGGGTCATCGGCGTCAATCTCACCGGCCAGTTCCTATGTGCGCGAGAGGCGATTCGCGAGTTCCTGCGCCGCGGCCCGCTGCCGGATCTCTCGTGCTCGCTCGGCAAGATCATCTGCCTGTCTTCGGTGCACGACGTAATTCCGTGGGCCGGGCACGCCAACTACGCGGCGAGCAAGGGCGGCGTGTCGATGTTCATGAAGACGCTCGCGCAGGAATATGCCGGCCGCAAGATCCGCATCAACGCGATCTCGCCTGGCGCCATCAAGACGCCGATCAACACTTCGGCCTGGGCAACGATGGAGGCGGAGGCGGCGCTGCTCAAGCTGATCCCGTACTACCGCGTCGGCGAGACGCGCGACATCGCCCGCGCCGCGGTATGGCTCGCTTCCGACCACTCGGACTACGTCACCGGCGCGACGCTGTACGTCGACGGCGGCATGACGCTGTATCCCGAGTTCCGCGAAGGGGGCTGAGCGCGATGCTGCGCCTGAGCGTATCCGGGGCGGCCGCGCTGTTGTGCGCGTGTCTCGCGGGGGAGGCACCGGCCGCAGCGCCGGCGCCGCTCGACGGCCCGCTGCCCGACAACCAGCAGCCGTGGTGGCCGAGCCGCTACGGCGGCGAGGACCAGATCGGGACGCTGAACGAGGTGACGCCCGCGGCAGTGCGTGCGGGTGTCGGGCTCGTGCGCCGCGGCGAGGTGGTGGACCTCGGGCGCGTGCTCGACGACAACACACCCAAGTTTCCCGGCCGCTACTGGCACCAGACCGTGGATGCATCGGCACCACTGGTGAACGCGCGGCGACCCGACGCGGCGAGCGGCGGCTGGGGACGCAACGCGATCAACTGGATCACTGAGATCCAGGCGGGCACCTTCCAGGTCGGCACGCAGCTCGACTCCATCGGCCACATCCAGATCGGCGACCGCTTCTACAACGGCTGGACGACGCGGCAGGTGGTGGAGGCATGGGGGCTCAACCGCTTCGGCATGGAGACCGTGCCGCCGGTGGTGACGCGCGGCGTGCTGCTCGACATCGCGCGCCTGAAGGGCCTGCCGCGGCTGGACAAGGGCTAT
>JAEUMW010000050.1 GCA_016791345.1 Betaproteobacteria bacterium
AAACCGACCCCGACGATGAGGATGGAGCGCGGCACCAGGCTCGCGATCCAGTTGCCGACCGCGCCGGCCAGGGCATGGTTGGCCAGCGTGGCCAACAGGATGCCGCCCAATATCGGCCACGGCCGGCGCAGACGCGCCGCCAGCACGAAGGAGAGGAGTTGCGTCTTGTCGCCGATCTCGGCCAGCGCGACCAGCGCCGTGGAAGTGAGCAGTGCCTGCATGGGGGGCGTATGCTAGCAAAGAGAAACAACGGGTGCTGCATCCGCACCTGCGCAGGGGGAGGACGTTACGATGTTCGCGATGGTGATGGACGCCGCACGGCGGCCGCTCGCCGCGCGCGAGTTGCCGATGCCGCAACCGGGTGCGGGCGAGGTGCTGGTGCGCGTGCATGCCTGCGGGGTGTGCCGGACCGACCTGCACGTTGTGGACGGAGATCTCACGCGTCCGAAGCTGCCGCTGGTGCCCGGTCACGAAATCGTGGGCACGGTGCAGGCACTGGGTAGCGGTGTCGAGCAACTCGCGATCGGGCAGCGGGTCGGCATCCCGTGGCTCGGTCACACCTGCGGACGCTGCGACTATTGCCGCGCCGGGCGCGAGAACCTGTGCGACCGGGCGCGCTTCACGGGTTACGACCGCGACGGCGGTTATGCCGAATACACCGTCGCCGACGGCCGCTACTGCTTTCCGCTGCCTGCCGGGTACGACGACGCGCACGCAGCGCCCCTGATCTGTGCGGGGCTCATCGGCTACCGTTCGCTGGTGATGGCGGGTGATGCGCGACGGCTCGGCATCTACGGCTTCGGCGCGGCAGCGCACATCATCGCGCAGGTGGCGGTATGGCAGGGACGCGAGGTGTACGCCTTCACCCGCCCTGGCGACGACGAGGGTCAGCGTTTCGCCGTGGAACTCGGCGCAAAGTGGGCGGGCGAATCCACGGTCGACGCGCCAGAGAAACTCGATGCTGCGCTCATCTTCGCGCCGGTGGGCGGGCTGGTGCCTGCGGCATTGCGGGCGACGGCGAAAGGCGGAACCGTCGTCTGCGCAGGCATCCACATGAGCGACATCCCGGCATTCCCGTACGACATCCTGTGGGGCGAGCGCACCGTGCGCTCAGTGGCGAATCTCACGCGGCGCGATGGGGAGGAGTTTCTCGCGCTGGCGCCACGGGTACCGGTGCAAACCGAGGTTGAGTGCCTGCCGCTCGCCGAGGCGAACGCAGCACTTGCGAACCTGAGAGAGGGGAAGGTGCGCGGCGCGGCGGTGCTGCTGATGCCCGCGGCCGGCTAACGCGCCGCGAGCTTGGCGTGCGCTTCGCTGATGCGGTCGATCAGGATGCGCACGAAGGCCTTGTTGAACTGGTTCTGACAGCCCTGGGAGGCCTGCAGCAGGGCGGCGGCGCGGATCTCCACGACCATGCCGTCGGAGAGCGCGCGAATGGTGGTGGTGCGGCGCGTGGTGGTCTCGGAGAAGTAGAGCATTTCACCGAAGCAGTTGCCGGTGTAGAGCGTGTTGAGATAGGTGCCGCCCCGCGAGACTTCCACTTCGCCGCGGCCGACGATGAAGAAGCTGTCGCCGCTGTCGCCTTCCCGGAGCACGATGGTGTCGCGCGACACCGGTCGCCAGGTTGCGATGCGCACCACTTCCCACAGCTGCACGTCGTCGAAGTCGCGGAAGAAGTCGAGGCGCTTGGCCGAGTTGAACTTCTCCGCGTCGGTGATGTTCGTGCCGCCGACATGCAAGGCCTGAAAGGCGCCGGCCAGGTCCTTGGCGAGATCGATCCAGCTGCCGTAGCGGCCCACGCGCGTCTTCTCGAGGCAGCGCATCACGATGCGTTCGAGCGGCTCTGGCACCTCCGGGCGCAGGGTGCGCAGCGGCGGCGCCTCGTGATTCAGGATCTGGTACGTGAGACTCGCCGTGTTCGTACCGAGGAACGGCAGACGCCCCGTGATGAGCTGGTAGATCACCACGCCCAGCGAATAGATGTCAGTGTGGTGCGTGAGCTGCTCCTCGCGGATCTGCTCGGGTGACATGTAGGCGGGGGAACCGACCCCGCTCAACTGCGTGACCGTGTTGCATTCCTGCAAGGCCGTGCCGAAGTCCGAGAGCTTGATGTCGGTGTCGTTGCTCACCAGGATGTTGGCGGGCTTGATGTCACGGTGAATGACGCCGTGCTGGAATGCGTAATCCAGGGCGCGGTTGCACTTGAAGATCACCTCGACGGCTTTCTCCAGCGGCAGCAGCCGGTCGGCGCGGCAGTACTGCTCGAGGGTGCCGCCCGCCACGTACTCCATCACGATGTAGGTGTAATGCTCTTCCGTCACTGCGTCGTAGATGGCGGCGATGTGCGGATGATTGAGCTTGCCGGCGAGCGAGGACTCGTTCAGGAACACGCGCTGGAAGCGGCGCAGCGCGTTGGCGTCGGTCGTGTTGGGCGGCACGAACACCTTGATGGCGACTTCGCGGTTCGCGAAGGTGTCGCGTGCGTGGAAGACGCGGCTCGTCGCTCCCTGACCGATCTCGCGCAGCACGGGATACTTGCCTATGCGCTCTGGTACACCGGGCTTGAGGAGGGTCGCGGCGGGGCTCATGCAGGGGCGGTGAGAGGATGGACGAACGCGCCCGGCCGATGCAATAGTTGGGCCGGTGTGCGCCAGCCGCGGGCGGGATCAGCGCATCGACGGGGTCGCGAGGCGCGCTTCGAACGTCCGCAACTTTTCCGTGATCGCGTCTCCCATCTGCATCTGCGGGTGTGAAGGTGGGTAGCCCTTGCGTTGCTCCCAGTCGGCGATGGTCTCGGCGGCGCTGCGGTACGCGTCGGTGAAGGAATGGGTGGTCTGCAGCGCGTTGCCGAAGAAGGCGCGGCCGAAATAGGTGAAATCGGCGTCGTCGGAGCAGCCGAACGACGTGTTCTCGGCGTCGGCTGCCGTGATGATCAGCGTGTGATTGTCGCGCAGCGCGCCGATGAAGCTCCCGGAGTAGCAGGCCGAGATCACGATCACGCGCCACTTGATCCCCGCGGCGTCGAGCGCGCGGCGCAGCGCGACGGGATAAAGCGGACGCAGTTCGAGCGGGTCGAGCTTCACTTCGAGCTGACCGGGAAGGCCATGACTGCTGAGGAACAGGAAGAGAATGTCCTCCTCCGGGTTCATGACCTCCCCGACGCGGTCGAGGACCGCCGCGAGATTGCTCGCCGTCGCCATCGGCACCCCGAGCATGGTGGCAGGGTTGTTGACGAGCGTCACCGAACGCCCGCGCGCGTCGAACCGCGTCTCCATCACGTTGCGCGCGGCGTCGACTTCCTGCATGAAGACATCCTGATCGCCGTAGCCGGCAAAGCCGACGAAATAGAGATCGACGATCCCCTGCCGCTCGGGGGAGATTGATTGCAGAGCGCGTGCGAGCAGCTGCGTCTGCCGGCTCAGCACTTCCTCCGACGCTGCCGAAGGCACGGCCTCCGCCGGCGCTTCCTCGTCCGGCATCCAGAGCTCGGCGTACGGCAGGTAGGCCTGCGGCAGACCGGCGACGACGAGCAGCGCGATGGCGGCGAGCGCCAGCTGGCGGACGTCGCGACCACCGACGACGATCAGCGCGGCGGCAAAGACCAGGCCGATCCAGGCGAGGTAGACGAAGTAAAGGGTTTGCGCCGACACGACCCCGCCATCGTCGAGCAGGCCCGCCTGCGCGAGCAGGTCTTCCACCGCGAAGTACGCGGCGAACACGGGGGTGGAAGCAAGCAGAACAATGGGCAGTTCGACCGCGATGGCGTCGCGCCGGTACACCTTGCTGACGAGGTAGGCGGCGAGCAGCAGCACGAGCAGCGGGAAGACACTGCCCGGCAGGGCGTCCCAGTCGATCGAGCCGTCCGGGCCGCCGCTGACCACTCCCACGGCGAGGTTGAGCAGCAGTTGCAGCGCCGCCAGCAATACCAGCTGGTCGGCGGAGAAGCGAAAGTCCGCGCGCGTGAGAGGCCGCCAGAAGGCGAGCCGCACACCGCTTTTCAGGTTCTGCGCGAAATCGGTGAGCGTCTGGCGCAACGAACCGGACGGCAGACCGGTTCCGTCATCGGGCTGCGACAAGGGCAAACCTTAGTTGCCCGTTTCGGCGGCCGGCGGCAGGGTGTTCGGCGCGTCCAGCAGGAGACCCTTCTGTTTTCCCAGAGCCTGTTTCACCTCGGCGAGATCGACCGTGCCGTCCTTGTCCGTGTCGACCACGTTAAAGCGCTTGGCGAGCCCCGGCCAGGAGGCCGCCTCCGACGGGTCGATCTTCCCGTCGTGATCGGTGTCGGCCGCCTTGAAGCGGCGTTCGACACGGTCGGCGCGCCGCTGCATCAGCTGGGTGTGATGTGCTTCCAGTTCCTGCAGATCGACGGTGCCGTCGTGATCGGTATCGATCGCGTCGAATCGACGTGCAAGGCCGGGCATGGCGGCCGCCTCGGATTTGTCCAGCGTGCCGTCACCGTCCTTGTCGGCGGCCTTGAAACTGGCCGCCACGCTGGCGGGCAGGGGTACGGCCGGCGCCGGCGCGGTCTGGGCGAGCGCGGCACCAGCGGTGGCAGAGGCGAGCGTCAGCAGCAAGGCCATTCTGATCATGGGCGGGTTCCGGATGGGTGACGACTTGGTCAGACGAGTTCGGAGCGCAGCGCCTGCTTGATCGCCGCGAGGCGGGCGTCGTGCACCCGCACGCGAATCGCCTCCGCGCCACCTCCGTGGCGGGCCAGCTCGCCGGCATCGACACTCTGCGCGGCGGCGAGCGCGCGGCGCAGGCGTTCGGCCTGCGGGTACGGTGCGTCCCGATAGCCCGCGCGCCCGCGAAAATCCGACTCGCAGGTCGCGAGCAGGGCATCGAAGCGCGGCCGGCGGCGGAACGCGTCGACGGCCTCCAGCATCCTGAGCACGGTCGAGGGATTCAACTCCAGCGCGCGGTGCACGTCGCCGTGGTAGCGCGCGGACAGCAGCGCAAGCTCGCGACAGTCGTTCGGCACCCGGACGCGTTCGCACAGGTCCCGTACGAGTTCGACGCTGCGCGCCTCGTGCCCGGTATGGCGCGGCCACAGGCTGGCAGGTGTGGTTGCCTTGCCGAGATCGTGCGTGAGCGCGGCAAAACGCACCTGGAGGCCGTAGCCGCATGCGGCCGCGTAGTCGATCACCATCATGGTGTGTACGCCGGTGTCCACCTCCGGATGGAAGTCGGCCCGCTGCGGCACGCCGAACAGCGCGTCGACCTCAGGAAGTATGCGCGCCAACGCCCCGCATTCGCGCAGGGTGAAGAACATGCGCGAGGGTTTGTCCTCCATCAGGCCGCGCGCGAGCTCCTGCCACACGCGTTCGGGAACCAGCGCCTCGACCTCGCCGTTGTGGACCATCTCGCTCATGAGGGCGAACGTTTCGGGCGCGACGCGGAAGCCGAAGCGCGCCGCGAAGCGTGCCACCCGCAAGATGCGCACGGGGTCCTCGGCAAAGGCCGGGCTCACGTGCCGCAGGATGCCGGCTTCGAGATCGGCGACGCCGCCGAACGGGTCGATGATGTGTCCCGACTCGTCCTGCGCGATGGCGTTGATGGTGAGGTCGCGGCGCGCGAGATCCGCCTCCAGCGTGACGTCGGGCGCTGTGTGAAACTGGAAGCCCTTGTAGCCTGGCGCGGTCTTGCGCTCGGTGCGGGCGAGCGCGTGCTCCTCATGCGTGTCGGGGTGCAGGAAGACCGGGAAGTCCTTGCCGATCGGACGGAAGCCCAGCCGCATCATCTCTTCCGGCGTGCTGCCGACGACCACGAAGTCCCGGTCCTTCACCGGCAGGCCGAGCAGCGCGTCTCGCACCGAGCCGCCGACGCGATAACGCTTCATCGGTTGCCTCGGCCGGTGGCGACGCTCGTCCGCTTGCGCTCAGCGGCCGGCGCGAACGCGAAAGTCGTGATAGCGGGCGCGCGGATCCTGGTGGCCGAGATAGCGCGGGACGATGGCCTCGATGGGGGCCGGCGCGAAACCGAACACCGCCGGGAAGGGGCAGCCGCACACGCTGTCCTGTTTCATCGAGTAGTAGTTGTCGCGCGTGAGCACCGGCGCGGGCAGCCATTCCATGACGGCTGCCTGCAGATAGGACAGACCCGCTCCGAGCCCGATCACCGGACGCTTGTTGCCGGTGATCTCGCCGACACTCCTGACCAGCTCGCGCAGCGTGTAGACCTTCGGCCCACAGAGGTCGTAGCTCGCACCCACGGTTTCGTCGTTCAGAATGCAGTCCACGAAAACACGTGCGACGTCCTCCACCCAGATCGGCTGAAAGCGCGCGTCCGGCGAGCCGAGTGCCACGGCCGGCGCCAACCCGAGCACCTGAGCGAACAGATTGAGGAAGCGATCACCGCGACCGAAGATCACCGACGGCCGGAAGATCGTCCACGCCAGCGCATGGTCCGCCTCCTTGACCGCGGCCTCGCCCTGGCCCTTGGAGCGCAGGTAGGCGCTCGGTCCGTTCACGTCCGCGTTGAGCGCGCTCATGTGGACATAACGGCCGACGCCTTCACTGCGACAGGCAGCGACGATCTTCCGGGGCAGTTCCGCATGCACGCGGAGGAAGCCACCGGCCACGCCCCGTTCGTGCAGGATGCCGACCAGGTTGATGACGGCGTCGCAGCCGCTCACCAGTTCGTTCAGCCGGGAGCGGTCGTGGACGTCAGCCTCTACGACGCGGACCGTCGGCAGCACCAGCAGCGCTTTTGCGCCTTCGGCATAGCGGGTGGGCACGCGGACGTTGATGCCGCGGGCGGCGAGCAGGGCGACGACGTGGCTGCCGACGAAACCGGAGCCACCGATGACGCAAACCGATCGGAGATTCAGATCCATTGTGGTGTCGGGCATCTGCGGGTGAGGATGGGGCCGTGTCCTGTGCGAGACAGGAAACACGGCGCGTGACAGGGGATTCTATCCGAGATCGGCGCGGCGACGGGGGTTCCGCGCTGCAGACCCCGTTATGCGACGCTCAGGGGGTGTCGCCCAGGGAGCGCTCGGCGACCGCGCCGCGCGCGGGAACGATGCCGAGCCGCTCCTTCAGCGAATGCGACTGGCTCTTCAGTTGAATGGCGTAGTACGCCGCGTTGGCAAGCACCTTCTTGACGTAGTCGCGGGTCTCGTTCAACGGGATCGATTCGGCATAGATCGCGCCCTCCATCGGCGTCGCCGCGCGCCACTGGCGGGCACGGCCGGGGCCGGCGTTGTAGGCGGCCGAAGCGAGCACGGGGCTGCTGTCCAGCAGGTCGTAGACGTAGCGCAGGTAATAGGTGCCCAGCCGGATGTTGGTCTCGATGTCGGTGACCATCGACTGCTGGAAATTGGCCATGCCGATGCGCTGGGCGACCCACTTCGCCGTTGCCGGCATGAGCTGCATCAGCCCCATGGCGCCCGCGCTCGAGCGCACCTCGCTCTGGAACCGGCTCTCCTGACGCATGAGCCCGTACACCCACGCCTCGTCGAGCTGCACCTGACGCGACGAGACGCGTATCGCCTCGCGGAAGGGGAGCGGATAGCGGACCGAGAAATCGTGCAGCGATCGCGTCTTCTCGGCGGTCGCGATGGCGCGGTCGTAGACGCCGTAGCGCTTGGCGACCTCCGCGGCGGCGAGCAGCTGCCCGTCGTCGAGGCCGCGCGTGCCCCACGCCCATTCGCGGATGCCGTCCAGCCGCATGTCGACCCGGTAGAGCGCGATCGACCGCTTGAGGGCCGGCACCTGCGCCATCGCATCGACATCCTCTTTCGGCGGCTGGTAGCTGGCGGGCATTGCCTCGACGACCTCGCCCAGGTCTTCCAGCGCAAGCCGGCCATAGAAGTTCTGCTCGGTGGAGATCGGGGCGAACAGCTGGTTTGCCTCGGCGGCGCGGCCCCGTGCCTTGTAGGCGCGTCCCCGCCAGTAGCGCCAGCTCGTCTCCTGCTTTTCCCTGACCGACATGGCCTCCGTCGCGGCGAGCACGTCTTCCCAGGACTGCGCGCGCAGGGCCATGCGCGCATACCAGCCGAGCTGCTGGTCGCTCTGGCCGCGGGCACCCGCCTCGCGGAACCAGACGAGCGCCTGCGGATCCTGCCGCAGCGCTGCCTGATACGCGATCTGACTGCTCACGTAGCGCTGCTCCTGCACCGGAAAGGTGCCGCGGATCTTCAGCCACTGTTCCCGCGCCTGCTGCGGCGACACCCGTGCGAGCCGGTACAGCGCGAACATCGCGACCTCGCGCCCGGAGCGATTGTTCTGACCCCACGCCCGCTGTTCGAGGAAGCGACGCGGATTGTCGGCGGCGGCATCCAGCATCTTCGGGTCGGGCGAGTCCGCGGGGGGGAGGTAGCCTGCGAGCTTCTTCGCGAGCCCCACCTGGCCTGCCTCCAGCGCGAGGCGCATGCGCGCCCAGACATCCTGCGTGGTGAGCTGACCGCCCGCCAGCATCGCCTCGAAGACTGGCGTACACGCTGCCGGCAGCTCGCGGCCCGAGGCCCACAGCGGCCGCACCGCCGCCATTCCGGAGAGATCACCCTGGCGCATGCCGGCCTGGGCCGCAAAGCAGAGCGTTTCCGGATCGGGCGACGGCACCAGCGGGAACAGCACCTTGAACTGCGCCCAGTCGCCGCGGGTGGCCAGGATCTTCAGGTAGTCGGCGCGCATCCGCTCGCCCACGACCGAGTCGCCGTACTTGGCGAGAAAAGCCTGCACGTCCTCGGGACTGGCGTTGTCGAGATCGAGCTTGAGCTGCCAGTAGGCGACATAGGGTTCGAGCACGTAACCCTGCAGCCCGGATGCGACGCGCGCCAAGCGCGCCCGGTCGTTTGCCTGGAACGCGTTGCGCGCGGTGATGAAGTCTTCATCCTGGCCGGCTGCGACGGTGACGGCCAGAAGGCCGAGCCAGCAGCCGATGATGGCCTTGATCATTGCGGTCGCCCGATGGTGAGCAGGGGGTGCCATTTTACGCTTCGATCCCGGCGCCGGGCGCTTCGGGACGGCCGGCGGACCGGGCGACGCCCAGCTGCCGACCGTTCTCAGCCCAGGTAGAGACGATACGCCGGGTTGCCGGTTTCATCCCAGTAACGGTAGCCGACCTCGTCGAGAAAGGCACGGAATGCGCGCTTGTCCTCGGGCGGCACCTGCATGCCCACCAGAACGCGCCCGTAGTCGGCGCCGTGGTTGCGGTAGTGGAACAGGCTGATGTTCCAGCCCTTGCTCATCGCGTCGAGAAACTTCATGAGCGCGCCGGGGCGTTCCGGAAACTCGAAGCGGTAGACGATCTCGTTCTTCGCCTGCGGGGCGTGGCCGCCGACCATGTGCCGGATGTGCAGCTTCGCCATCTCGTTGCCGCTCATGTCGATGGACTTGAAGCCGTGCTGTTCGAGCAGGCGCACCAGGCGCGCCGTCTCCTTGCGGTCCTGCACCTGCACGCCGGCGAAGACGTGCGCCTCGCGCGCGTCGGCATAGCGGTAGTTGAATTCGGTGATGTTGCGCGGGCCGAGCAGGCTGCAGAACTTCTTGAAGCTGCCGGGCCGCTCGGGGATGGTGACGGCCAGAATCGCTTCGCGCTGCTCGCCGAGTTCCGCGCTTTCCGCCACGAAGCGCAGCCGGTCGAAGTTCATGTTGGCGCCACAGGCGATGGCGACCAGCGTGTGGTTGCGCAGCCGCTCGCGCGCGACGTACTGCTTGATGCCCGCCACGCCGAGCGCACCCGCCGGCTCGAGGATCGAGCGGGTATCCTCGAACACGTCCTTGATCGCCGCACACACGGCGTCGGTGTCGACGAGCAGCACCTCGTCGACGAGCTCGCGGCACAGGCGAAAGGTCTCCTCGCCAACCTGTTTGACCGCCACGCCGTCACAGAACAGCCCGACCTGGGCGAGCCGCACGCGATGCCCGGCCTGCAGCGAGCGGTACATGGCGTCGGCGTCCGCCGGTTCGACGCCGATCACCCGAATCTCCGGGCGCAGCCGCTTGACATACGCGGCGATGCCGGAGATCAGTCCGCCGCCGCCGATCGCCACGAAGATGGCCTCGATCGGTCCGGTGTGCTGGTGCAGGATCTCCATGGCGATGGTGCCCTGTCCGGCGATCACGTCGGGATCGTCGTACGGGTGCACGAAGGTGAGCTTCTCGCGCTTCCCGATCTCCTGGGAGTGCTGATAGGCCTCGTCGTACGAATCGCCGAACAGCACCACCCGCGCGCCGCGCCCGACCACCGCCTGCACCTTGATCTGCGGCGTGGTGGCCGGCATGACGATGGTCGCGCGGCAGCCGAGCCTCTGCGCGGCGAGCGCGACACCCTGGGCGTGATTGCCCGCGGATGCGGCGATCACGCCGCGCCGGAGTGCGGACGCCGGCAGGCGCGCCATCTTGTTGAAGGCGCCGCGCAGCTTGAACGAGAAGACCTGCTGCGCGTCCTCGCGCTTGAGCAGCACGTTGTTCTTGAGCCGCGCCGACAGGTTCGGCGCCACTTCGAGAGGACTCTCGACGGCTACGTCGTACACGCGAGCAGTGAGAATCCGCTCGAGATAGTCGATCTTCATGTTTTCCCGCGAAAAGCGACGGAGCGTAGCAGGTTTCTCCGGGCATCAGAAGCCGGCGCAGGCCGCAAGCAAATTGTCCCGGGCGCCGCTTGCGGCTATGCTTGGCCCTCATGTTCCCACACCTGTCTGCCCATATCCGATCATGAGCGCCGCCGACGATCTCAAACGCGCGGTCGCCGAGGCGGCCATCGCGCACGTGCCTGCGGGCGGTGTCGTCGGTGTCGGCACCGGCAGCACCGCCAACTTCTTCATCGACGCACTGGGCCGGATGAAGCAGCGCGTCGACGCCGCGGTGGCGAGTTCCGAGGCGAGCGCGGCCCGGCTCAGGTCGGTCGGCATCGAAGTGGTCGATTTGAACAGCGTCGAGACGCTGCGCGTGTATGTCGATGGCGCGGACGAGATCACGCGCCGGCTGCACATGATCAAGGGCGGCGGCGGCGCGCTCACGCGCGAGAAGATCGTCGCCCAGGTCGCGCAGACGTTTGTCTGTATCGCCGACGAAAGCAAGCTCAAGGGCGTGCTCGGCCGCTTTCCGCTGCCGGTCGAGGTGATCCCGATGGCGCGCGCGCTCGTCGCACGCGAGATGGTGAAACTGGGCGGTGTGCCGCGGCTGCGCGAAGGTTTCGTCACCGACAACGGCAACGTGATTCTCGACGTGCACGACCTCGCGATCAACGATCCCGTCGAACTCGAGGCGTTCATCGACCAGATTCCCGGGGTCGTCACCAATGGTCTCTTCGCGCGGCGCGGCGCCGACGTTCTGCTGCTTGGCACGGCGCACGGCGTCGACACGCTGACTGTGGCCTGACCGGCGCTGCCACGAAACTGTCATGATGGACTGATAGGTTTCCAAGTTAACGCGATTATCGGACTCGAGCCATGACCGGCGATCACCATACTTCGAAGCAGTACGACGCGGAACTGGAGGCGCTGCGCTCGCGCGTCCTGCAGATGGGCGGGATGGTGGAGCAGCAGATCATGCGCTCGATCGACGCAATATCCTCCTGCAACCTCGCGCTCATCGAGCAGATCGTCGCCGACGACCACAAGGTGAATGCGCTGGAGGTCGAGATGGATGACATGTGCAACCATGTCATCGCGCGCCGGCAACCGGCGGCCGGCGATCTGCGGCTCATCATGGCAGTGGTGAAGACGGTGACCGATCTGGAGCGCATCGGCGACGAGGCCGAGAAGATCGCGCGCATGGCCAAGCTCGTCTGCGAGGTCGATCGCCTGCACACGCCCCGCTTCACCGAGATCCGCCGCATGGGCGATCTCGCGCTCGGCATGGTCCGCATGGCGCTGGATGCCTTCGCCCGTCTCGATCCCTCGACCGCGACCAAGGTGGCGCGCGAGGACATGCTGCTCGACGAGGAGTTCCGCGCGATCCTGCGCCAGCTCATCACCTTCATGATGGAGGATCCGCGCACGATCTCGCTCTGCCTCGAGATCGTCTTCGCGGCGAAGGCGCTCGAGCGCATCGGCGACCACGCCAAGAACATCTCCGAATACGTCATCTTTCTGGTGAAGGGCAAGGACGTGCGCCATACCACGGTCGAGCAGCTCGAACGGGAAGCGCTGAGCTAGCCAGCCGTCAACGTCGATCCAGTCTGTCGCTCCCATGCCCGGCTACTCCAGCATCGCCGCCGTCGACCTCGGCTCGAACAGTTTCCGGCTGCAGGTCGCGAAGGTCATCGAGGACCGCATCTATCCGCTCGACGCACTGAGCGAGAAGGTTCGGCTCGCGGCGGGACTCACCCCGGAAAAGTACCTCGACGAAGCATCGCAGGAGCGCGCGCTCGACTGCCTGCGCCGCTTCGGCGAGCGCATCCGCGGCCTCGACCGGCATGCGGTGCGCGCGGTCGGCACCAACTCCCTGCGCGTCGCCAAGAACGCGGCGCAGTTCGTGCGCCGCGCGGAACTCGCGCTGGGCTTCCCGATCGACGTGGTGGCGGGGCGCGAAGAGGCGCGCCTGATCTACCTCGGCGTTGTCCACAGCCTGCCGCCGTCGAATGCAAGGCGCCTGGTGGCGGACATCGGCGGCGGCTCCACGGAGTTCATCATCGGCGCCGGGCTCGAACCGCGCAAGCTCGAAAGCCTGTACATGGGGTGCGTGAGCCACAGTCTCCGCTACTTTCCTTCCGGCAAGGTCACGAAGGGCAATTTCGCCAAGGCGGAACTCGCGGCGCGCGGCGAACTCGAGGTCATCGCCGCCGAGTTCTCCGCCGGCAACTGGCAGCAGGCCATCGGATCCTCGGGGACGGCGCGCGCCATCGCCGAGATCCTGCAGCTGAACGGCTGGGGCTCGGGCGACATCACGGCCAAGGGGCTCGACCACCTGCGCGCCTCCCTGCTCAAGGCGGGCGACATCAACACGATCTCCCTGCCGGGCTTGCGGCCCGACCGGGTGCCCGTGCTGCTCGGCGGCTTCGCCATCATGGCGGCCATCTTTGCCGAGCTCCAGGTGAAGCGCATGACGGTCGCCACCGGCGCCATGCGCGAAGGCATCCTCTACGATCTGGTCGGCCGTTTTCACCATCGCGACCTGCGCGACGGAACGGTGCAGCAGTTCATGCGGCGCTATCACGTCGACGCTGGACATGCCGGGCGCGTGGAGCGACTGGCGGTCGACTTCTTCGAACAGATCGCCAGCACCGCGAAGCTCGATGTCGAGAACCACGAGCAGATGCTGCGCTGGGCTGCGCGCCTGCACGAAGTCGGCCTCGCCATCGCGCACTCGGGGTACCACAAGCATTCCGACTACATCCTGCGCAACGCCGACATGCCCGGCTTTTCGCGCATGGAACAGGCGCACCTCGGCCTGATCGTGCTCGGCCACCGCGGCGGACTCAAGAAGATGCAGGGACTGCTCGACGGCCCCGAACGACTGCTGCCGACGCTCGCCCTGCGGCTGGCCGCCCTCTTCTATCGCTCGCGCGTCGGCGTCACGCCGCCCGACATCCGGCTCACGGTCGCCGGGCAGCGGATCGAGATCGCGCTCGACGAGGGCTGGCTGGCGGAGCATCCGCTCACTGCCGCCGCGCTGGAGAACGAGATCGCCGAGTGGAAGACTCTCGGCATCAGGCTCGCCATCGTGCCGATCCGCGCGAGCGTACCGAGCGCTGCAGTCGCCGGCTGAACCGGTCGCACGCTGGCCGGCGCGGTACAGCGGACGGCGCCCGGGAAAGCGTTTGTGGCTACGCGCCGTGTCGCCCCGCGCGGGCGAGACCGCGAGCGCCCTGCGGTGTCATTCTTACAGCGCGGCCTCGATGCGCTCGCACAGCGTCTTCAGGACCTTCACGCGGGCGTGCAGCTTGTCGTTCGCCTCCACCAGCGTCCACGGCGCGTATTCCGTGCTGGTGCGATCGACCATGTCGCACACGGCATCCACGTACTGATCCCATTTCTTGCGGTTGCGCCAGTCTTCCTCGGTGATCTTGAAGCGTTTGAACGCCGTGTTCTCGCGCTCCTTGAAGCGGCGCTCCTGTTCGTCCTTGCTGATGGCGAGCCAGAACTTCGTCACCACGATGCCATAGGCGGAGAGTCGTGATTCGAAGTCGTTGATCTCGCCGTAGGCCCGCATCCAGTCGTCGACCGAGCAGAACCCCTCGACCCGTTCGACCAGGACCCGCCCGTACCACGATCGG
Organism: Betaproteobacteria bacterium; assembly: GCA_016791345.1. NCBI lineage: Bacteria > Pseudomonadati > Pseudomonadota > Betaproteobacteria > Betaproteobacteria bacterium. The sequence continues at coordinate 14,167 of JAEUMW010000050.1, forward strand.
TCGAATATCCCGATGCCGCCGCGCCCCGGGATGTGGCGCCAGAAACGCCAGAGATAGGGATGGGCGCGCTCCTCGTCGCTCGGCGCCGCGATCGGGTGCACCTCGTAGGCGCGAGCGTCGAGTGCCGAGGTGACGCGGCGAATGGCGCCGCCCTTGCCGGCGGCGTCGTTGCCCTCGAACGCCGCCAACAGCGCGATCTTTGAAAATTCGGGCGAACGCGTCAGCGTACCGAGACGCGCCTGCCAGCGAGCGAGGTCCGCCTTGTACTCGTCGCGCTCGAGCTGCTTCGTGAGATCGAGGCTCTCCAGCAGATTCGGACCCTTGGCGGTGTCGACGAGCACCCCCGACTTGCGCCCGGCCGTCTTCACCTTCTTCTGGGCGAGTCTTTCCTGCAGCGCCTTCAGGACGACGGTGCCGACGGTGAGGTTGCGGTAGCGCTCGTCGGTACCTTCGACGACGATCCACGGCGCCTGCGCGGTGCTCGTCTCGCGCAGGCCGAGCTCTGCCACCTCCTTCAACTCGTCGTAGCGCTTGTAGGTTTCCTCGTCTTCCTTCGTCACGCGCCAGCGCGTTTCCGGGTGCTTTGCCAGGGCCTTGTTGCGTTTCTGGAAGTTCTTCTTCGAAAGGTGCATCCAGAACTTGAGAATGAGCATGTCCTCGTTGGCGAGCATCTCCTCGTGATGCTTGATGGCCGCGAGGTAGCGCTCGAAATGGTCAGCCGATGTATAGCCCAGGATGCGCGGCACGAAGGCTTCCCCGTACCAGCCGTTGAACTGGATGCCAATGCGTCCCTTCGGCGGCAGCGTCCGCCAGTAGCGCCAGGCCGGCGGCCGCGCCCGCTCCTCGTCGGTGCGGGCACGGAAGGCCTTGACCATCAGGTGGCGCGGGTCCAGCCACTCCTTGAGCACGTTCACCATTTCCGAGCGGCCCGCGCCTTCCGGGCCGGAGATGATGAGCAGCACGGAGAAGGCGCCCGACTCGTGCAGGTCGAACTGCGCGTTGAGGAGCGCCTCGCGCAGCTTCGGCTCCTCTTTCTTGTAGGTGGTCTTGTCGACCTTGTGGCCAAGCTCGGCGGACTCGAACATGCGTCGTCTCCTTAGACGAGATCGGGACCGATGACGGCCCGCAATAGGGTTTCACTGCCGGCCGCGCGATCGCGGCGGGTGAACCACCACAGTGCGCCCTTGCGGATCCCCCAGCTCGACACCTTGCCGGGGAGCAGCCGCGCCGCCACCTCGCCGAGCGTTGGCTGATGGCCGACGACCACTACGGTCCCGCCCTGGTCGGGCCATCCCGCGGCGTCGAGAATGGAGTCCGCTGACGCGGCAAGGCCGACGCCGGCAACCGTCTCGAAGCGTCGCTTGAGTGCAGCTGCCGTCTGCTGCGCGCGCGCGGCGGGACTCACGAGGATGCGGGCGTCGTCCGGCAGCCGCTCGGCCAGCCAGGCGCCGACCTTCTCCGCCTGCTTGCTCCCCTTGGCGGTGAGCTTGCGCCCGCTGTCCGGAACGGCGTCCTCCGCCTCCGCGTGGCGCCACAGGATGAGGTGCATGTCTGCTCCGGCTGGGGCTTGCGCCCGTTCATTCTGCTGGAATGGTACCGAACTCGCCCGGCGGCGTCTCAACGCCAGAACGGCTTCGCGTCCTCGAACCGTTCCCAGACTTCGTTGAGGTGCCCCAGACGTTCGAGCATGAACTGCCGGGTCCAGCCGGAGACGATGCCGCTCGCTTCCGCATACGACGGATCGGGATGGCGCGCCGCCAGCTCCTGCAAAAGCCGCCCGGTCACGGCCGCGTCGTTCAGCACGCCGAGCACGGTCTGCAGACCGGCGAGGCCGCGCGCGTAGGTGCGCACGGCATCGGGCTCGAAAATCGGGCCGAAGAACTCCGCGCAGTAGCGCAGCTTCTTCACCGCGATGCGCAGCCGATGGCGCTCCTCGGGTGAGAAGCTCGCGTGATCGCGACCGCGTCGCTTGACCCGGCGATGCCGCCGCTGCAGCACGCGTTCCGCAAACGTCTGGAGCGGCTCGGCGAGAATCGGCAGGGCGTCCTCGGGCATCACCGTGCGCCACTTCTCGCAGGCGAGCCATGCGCCTAGCCGCAGCAGCAGGCGCTCGTAGCGTTCCGAGGCCACCGCTTGCTGCGCACCGCGATTGCCTTCGGCGCGCAGCTCGGTGACCGCCTGCGCCAGCCGCGCAAGTCCCTCGTGCGCCGGGAAGGCGTCGGCGATGGGCGGCAGCGTCTCGGTGGCGAGCACGTCCCAGTCGCGTGCCGGGCCCAGACTGCCGGCGATCCAGCGGATCTCGTCGATGGCGGGCTGACAGGCCGGCCGCGGCAGCACCGAGCCGAACACGCTGAAGACGGAGCGCAGCCGCCGCAGCCCGACGCGCATCTGGTGCACGTACTCCGGGTCGGCGTCAGCCGCGAGGATGCCGCGTTCGTTCGCCTGGGCGTGAGCGAGACAGCTGAAGGCGATGGTCTGGAATGCGGCCGAGATCGGCTGGTTGGCCACGATCTCCGGGGCGCTCGCGCGCGCCGGAGCAGCGCTCACGGTGCCGGCCAGCGCGTGTCCGCGCTCGGCCTTGCTGCGGTTCTCGATGCGCAGCCGGACTTTGTCCTGCAGCGCGAGCGCGAGCGCGTAGACGTCCTCGATGGCGCCCGACTTGAGCTCCAGTTCGAGCTCGCAGATCGGCTCGGCGCGCTCGCCCGCGCGCACTTCGCCGCGGTCCAGCGCAAACTCGATTTCCGCGCGTTCGGTCTTGAGCAGGCGCAGCGTGCGGCGCACGTCGGTGATGAAGAGGGGAGCGAGCCGGGTGGCGACTTCCGGGCTGGCGAAGAGCGCCGCGACCGGCGTGGTCGCCAGCGCCAGGAGGTTAAGATGACCGTCGGGCGCCGGCGCCTCGTACTCCGGGCGATCGTGCAGACCGCCTTCCACCCGCCCTTCTTCCTTCACCGTCTGCACCCAGCGCCGGCCCTGTTTGCGCACGCGCAGCGCCACCTTGCTCTGCGCGAGCGTGTGCTCCGGCGTGTCGTAGTAGACACCGTAATAGCGCTGGGTGTGCGGGCCCTTGACCGTGGCGGCCGCCAGGAGCGGCTCGCGTGCGAGCGCGCGGGCTGCTTCGGGCGAGAGGGTCAGCTTGAGCTCGATCTCGGCGGACATGGCGTGCCCGTCAGCCGGGTGCGGCGGCGTGTCGCAGGAGCAAAGGCCTGACGGCCGTCAGGCCGCCGCGGCTGCAGGCGGCACCACCACCTCCTTGGCCGGCGGCGGTTCGGGTGTGAGCGTGCCGAGTTGCTCCAGCAGGACCACCTGCGAGGCGAACGAGCGCCCGCCGCGGCGCGGTGTGCGGCGATGGTAACGCCCGTTCGAATCCATCTCCCACGCCTGCGTGTTGTCGGTGAGGCAAGCCTTGATGCTCTCGTTGATCACCCGCTTCCGCAGCTTGGGATCGAGGATCGGGAACGCGGTCTCGATGCGCCGGAAGAAATTGCGATCCATCCAGTCCGCGCTCGCGAGATAGACCTCGCCCGTGCTGTGGAACCAGAACACGCGGTGATGCTCCAGGAAACGACCGATGATGGAGCGCACGCGGATGTTCTCGGACTGACCCGGCACGCCCGGCCGCAGCGCGCACACCCCGCGCACGATCAGGTCGATCTTCACCCCGGCGTTGGACGCATCGTAGAGCGCGGCGATGATCTCGGGCTCGAGCAGCGCATTCATTTTCGCCGAGATGCCGGCCGGCTCGCCGGCCAGAGCCGCCTGCGCTTCCCGCCGGATCGCCGCCAGCATGTTCCGGTGCATGGTGAACGGCGACTGCCACAGGTAGTTGTGCTCGCCCGCCTGCCCCAGACCGGTCAACTGGATGAAGATGTCGTTGACGTCGGACGTGATGCCGTCGTTGCAGGTGAGCAGCCCGAAGTCGGTGTACATCGTCGCCGTGCGCGAGTGGTAGTTGCCGGTACCCAGGTGCACGTAGCGGCGCAGCCCGTCCGGCTCGCGCCGTACCACCATGGCGAGCTTGGCGTGGGTCTTGTACCCCACCACGCCGTAGACGACGTGGGCGCCGACTTCCTCGAGCTGCTTCGCCCAGCCGATGTTCGCTTCCTCGTCGAAGCGCGCCAGCAGTTCGAGGACGACCGTCACCTCCTTGCCGCTCTGCGCGGCCTGCATGAGATGCCGCATGAGCTCCGAATCGGCCCCGGTGCGGTAGACGGTCTGCTTGATCGCGACGACGTTCGCATCGCGCGCTGCCTGCGCGATGAAGTTCACCACCGGCCGGAAGGACTGATACGGATGGTGCAGCAGGACGTCCTGCTCGCGCATGACGTCGAAGAGGTCGCGGTCGCCCTTGAGCGCGTCGGGAATGCCCGGGTTGAAGGAACGGAACTTGAGGTCGTTGCGATCGACCTTGTCCGGCACCGCCATCAGGCGCACGAGATTGACCGGCCCGTTCACGCGGTACAGATCTTCCTCGTCTAGGTCGAACTGCTCCAGCAGGAAGTCGGACAGCGTCCGCGGGCAGGTGTCCGAGACCTCGAGGCGCACGGCATCGCCGAAGCGCCGCTGCGGCAGTTCGCTCTGCAGCGCCTCGCGCAGGTCCTTGACTTCCTCCTCGTCGACGAAAAGGTCGCTGTTGCGGGTGACGCGGAACTGATAGCAGCCGACCACGTTCATGCCGGCGAAGAGCTCGTGCATGTTCTCGTGCAGCACGGACGACAGGAACACGAAGCCGTGGTCGCATCCGGCGACCTCCCGCGGCAGCTTGATCGCCCGCGGCAGCACCCGCGGCGCCTGCACGATGGCGAAGCCGGACTGGCGCCCGAAGGCGTCCTTGCCTTCGAGCTGCACGGCGAGATTGAGACTCTTGTTGAGGAGCCGCGGAAAGGGGTGCGCCGGATCGAGCCCGATCGGCGTCAGCACCGGCATGATCTCGCGCAGGAAGTGGTCGCGCACCCAGGCGCGCTGCGCCTCGGTCCAGTCCTGGCGGCGAAAGAAGCATATGCCTTCGGCGTCGAGTTTCGGCAGGACGACGTCGTTCAGCAGCTCGTACTGGTGGTCGACCAGCTCGTGGGCGGTCAGGGAAACCTGTTTCAGCAGCGTGCTCGTCGTGTAGCCGCCGCCTTTCGGGATGTCCTGTCCCTCGTCCAGTTCGGCGTGAAGGCCGGCGACGCGAATCTCGAAGAACTCGTCGATCAGGCTCGAAACGATGCAGAGGAAGCGCAATCGCTCCAGCAGCGGTACGGCGTCGTCCTCGGCCTGCGCGAGAACGCGGCGCACGACTTCGAGCAGGGACAGCTCACGATTGATGAGCAATGTCGTGGGAGGGGCGACGACCTTGTGGCGCATGTCGGTGCTTACCAGTGAAAGGGACGCGTCGGGTGTTGGCGGTGCGATCGATCCCGCGCGCGTCATGTTCGGGCTCCGGTCGGAAGGACTACTTCGGCGAGGGTGGGACGTACCCCGTGGGCATTTCCGCGCCGGCACCGAAGAAGTACTGTTCCATCTGCGCGTGCAGGTACTTGCGCGCCTTCGCGTCGGCCAGGTTCAGGCGGTTCTCGTTGACCAGCATCTTCTGGTGTTCGAGCCAGGCCTTCCACGCCGGCTTGGATACGTGCTCGAAGATCCTGAGTCCCATCTCGCCCGGATAAGGTGGAAAGTCCAGCCCTTCCGCTTCCCTGCCCAGCTTGATGCATTGCACGACTCTCGACATTTGACCTCCCTGTAGCCTGTTGCGGCGCCGCCGGTATGGCACGTCGCCCGCGCGTAAGTTCACCGCGCGGTTTCCTCACTTGCCCCCCTTGAGCGACTTGATGAGCACCTTTGAGTTGCGTTGCAGATTGTAGATCGCCTGCTTCTTCGCGGGGAGTTCGTCCACCCCCGCCTCGACGAAGCCGCGCTCGATGAACCAGTGCGTTGCGCGCGTCGTGAGCGCAAAGAGCCGGTTGAAGCGGCGCCGGCGTGCCTCGTCCTCGATGAATTCGAGCAGACGCTCGCCGACACCCGCGTCGCGGCGGCTGGGCTGCACGGCGAGGCCGGCGAGCTCCGCCGAGCGGGATTCCGGAAACGGATAGAGCGCGCCGCAGCCGATGATGATGCCATCGTGCTCGACGACGAAGAAGTGACCGATCTCGCGCTCGATCAGCTCGCGCCCGCGCTTGACGAGCACGCCTTCGCGTTCCAGCGGCTCGATCAGCAGCAGGATCCCGCCGACATCCTCGATGCGCGCCGGTCGCAGCGTCTCCAGCGGGTCCTGCGTCAGCATGCTGCCCACCCCTTCCTGGGAGAAGAGTTCGAGCAGCAGCGCGCCTTCGCGATCGCGGTCGAGAAAATGGGCACGCCGCACGCCGTTCTTCACTGCGGCGATCGCCGGCGGCAGATAGAGCTGCACGTCGATCGCCAGCCGCGTCGGGCGCGCGAGGAGCTTCTCGGCATCCGACACGGTGAGCTCACGCAGCAGCTGTCCCTTGGCGTTGGCGATTCCGGGGCCTTCCAGCAGGAAGATGAGCTTGTCGGCGCGCAGGGCTACCGCCACCGCGGCGGCGACGTCCTCCACCGTCAGGTTGAAGATTTCGCCGGTCGGCGAATAGCCGAGCGGCGACACCAGCGCGATCTCGCCGTCGACGAGACGCGCCTGCAGCATGTCGGCGTTGACCTTGCGCACCTCGCCGGAATACTGCAGATCGACGCCATCCAGCACCCCGCGCGGGCGGGCGATGATGAAGTTGCCGCTGGCAACGCGGATGGTCGAGTTCGCCATCGGCGAGTTGGGCAGTCCCATCGAGAGCAGCGCCTCGATCTCGAGACGCACCCGTCCGTTCGCCTCCTTCACGCACTTGAGCGTTGCCTCGTCCGTCACGCGGATGTCGCGCACGTAGCGCGGGTGCAGTCCCCGCTCCTCCATCAAGGCGTCGATCTGCGGGCGGGTGCCGTGCACGAGCACGAGGCGCACGCCCAGGCTCGCCAGCAGGTTGAGATCCTGCACGATCTGCGCGAAGCGTCCGTCGGCCACCACCTCGCCGTCGAAGGCGATGACGAAGGTGCCGCCGCGGAAGACGTGCACGAAAGGCGCGGCGGCGCGCACCCATTGCACGAAGGTCTCGGAGAGGGCCGGCATGGCTTGTTATTCGGTCGAACCTCCGCGTGGGAGGCGTCGCTCCATGGTAGTGGAATCCGCCGGCCGCGAACATCGGCGGGTTCCCCGGACGTCGCCTAGAAATCGCCCCACAGCGCGTGCAGCGCAGCGAGCGCGGCGAGCGCCGCCGTCTCTGTGCGCAGGATGCGCGGACCCAGGCGCACCGGGTGGAAGCCGCACTGCTGCGCGTCCATGCGCTCCTGCGGCGTCAGCCCGCCTTCCGGTCCGGCAAGCAGCAGGATGGCGCCTGCCGGACGCTCGAGGTCGCGCAGCGAATCGGCCGCGTCGGGCGAGAGCAGGAGTTTCAAGGGAAACGCCGCGGCCCGCGCGGGCAGGGCGGAGAACCATTCGGCCACCGCGCAGGGGCGGGTGACCTGCGGCACACGGTCGCGGCCGCACTGCTCGCAGGCGCTCACGCATACGCGCTGCCAGTGCGCACGGCGGCGCTCGGCACGCTCGGGGTCGAGGCGGACGACGCTGCGCATCGTGACCACCGGCTCGATGCCGACGACCCCCAGTTCCACCGCTTTCTGCAGCGTGTAGTCCATACGCTCGCCGCTGGATACGCCCTGCGCGAGATGCACCGCGAGCGACGCCTCCCGCTCCACCGCACGCCAGCTCCCGACCTCCACCGTGACGCCGTCGCGCCCGCTGCCGGTGATGATCGCGTCATGCTCGCCGCCGCGGCCGTCGAAGAGCACGACCGGCGCCCCGGGCCGCAGCCGCAGGACGCGCACGAGATGGTGACCGGCCGCCTCGGGCAGCACGATGCGGGCGCCGGCGGCGAGATGCGGCGGCACGTAAACG
>JAEUMW010000051.1 GCA_016791345.1 Betaproteobacteria bacterium
GCCACCGTCCGGCGCGTGGTCAACATGACCGCGATCGCGGTGTGCGAGGCGGGCAAGGAAGGATAGTTGCACTTGCGGAGGCGGCTCGGGACCGGCCTCCTCGATCACTGCCTGCGCTGCCTTTGCAGCCAGCTCTGTGACGTGTGAAGGGTCGAGAGGTCGTTTCGTTACTCGGTGCGACCCGCGACGACTGCGCGCGGCTCGACATGAGTCCCGGGTGAGGTGTTGCGGGTTGTGGTACCGAATACCAGCGACTTGTGGCCGCAAAAAAAGGAAGAGGCCTTTCGGCCCCTTCCTCGACCACAACCGCCGCAAGCGACTGCGTCAGATACCCTTCTGGTTCTTCGCCGAGTCAAACTCGTGCTCGATGGCGTTGACGTCGGCCCCGTCACTGATCTGCTCCTGTTCTTCCACGAACTCGGTCTGCAGCGTATCGGCGCGCGCCGTGCTCTGCGCCACCCGCGCCTTGCCCGAGGTGTACCCGTGCTCGATGGCGTTGACGTCGGCACCATCGCTGATCTGCTCCTGTTCGCGGAAGAACCGGCTCTGCACCTTGTTGACGCCAGCCGCGCTCGGCGCCGAAGTCTTCACCGAGGGATAGCCGTACTCGATGGCGTTGACGTCGGCGCCGTCGCTGATCTGCTCCTGTTCCTGGAGGAACTGATCCTGCGAGGGGCCGGCGGCGTGGACAAGGGTCACCGTGCTGCAGGCGAAAGCGGCGGCCGTGGCTGCGGCAAGGATGGACTTCTTCGCAAGTTGCTTGATCATGATGACGCTCCTTCGTTGAGTTAACCGTGAAACCGCGGGATACCGATCAGCTGTTTCTCAGCCTTTCGTGGTTCCCATGTTGCGGACCACCGGTTCCAGAGCGATTTCGAAAACCGACGCGGGCGTTGCAGACGTAACAGACGCAAGCGGTGCGATGGAGATCGACGGAAAGGAGCGGCTCACCCGGGAGTGATCAGATTCTCACGCGCCGAGCCCACCGATCCGGAGATCCGATCCACGAGGAGTCGACGCGACGCTTCCTTCAGCGATGGGCAGCACCGCCGGCTGCGGCCTGTGAAGTCGGCAGCACGGCAGCGAGCGCTTCGGCGATGTCGCGCGCCTGGAGCGGCTTGCGCAACACTTCGCTCACCCCTGCCGAGCGTGCGAGCGCGGCGACGCTGGCGTCGACGTAGCCGCTCATGATGATTATCGGGACATCGCTGCGGATCTTGCGGATTTCGAGCGCGAGCGCGCTCCCCGTGAGCTCCGGCATCATTTCGTCCGTCATCACGGCATCGAAGCGGTGCGGGGCGGCGGCGAACGATTCCAGCGCCGCGGTGCTGGACCGGAAGCCGACCGGTTCGTAGCCGAGTTCCGCCAGCATCTCCTCGGCAAGCTCGACCAGCGCGGGCTCGTCGTCGACCACCATGATTACCTCGCCGTTGCCAGTCGGAAGCTCTTCGACGACGCTGCTTGCAGGCCGTGGCGCCACGCCCGCAAGCGGCAGCCACACCGTGAAAGCCGTGCCCTGTCCGGGTGAGCTGGCAACGTCGATCGCACCGCCCACGTCGGCGACGATGCCGTGCACGAGCGAAAGTCCCAGCCCCGTTCCCTGTCCGACTCCTTTGGTGGTGAAGAACGGATCGAACATGCGATCGAGGACTTCGGGCCTGATGCCGGTGCCGGTATCGCGAACCGTGAACCGTGCATACGGACCCGGCGCGAGTTCGCCATGCGCGAGGGCGCGTTGCTCGCGCACCTCTTCCCGCTCGAGGAGCACCGTGAGTTCGCCGCCGTCGGGCATGGCCTGCACGGCATTCGTGCACAGGTTCATGAGGACCTGGTGCAGCTGAGTGGCATCACCGATCACTGCGGCGTCCCCGGTGTCGAGCTTGTGCACGAGTCGTATGTCCGGCCGCAGCGACGCCGCCAGCAACTCGAGCGTTTCTTCCGCCACCGCCTGAACGTTCACGGGCGCACGCTCCCCCAGGCCGCTGCGGCTGAAGGCGAGGATGCGTTCGACCAGCGACTTGGCCCTGCCCCCGGCGTGCATCACGTTGTCGACGTAGCGCCGCACGACGCTGCCTTCCACGGCGTTCTTCTGCGCGAGCTCGCCGTAGCCGAGGATCGCGCCGAGTATGTTGTTGAAGTCGTGGGCGATGCCGCCTGCCAGCGTCCCCATGGCTTCCATCTTCTGCGACCGCCTGAGCTGGATTTCGAGGCGCTCCTTCTCGCTTTCCGCGCGCTTGCGCTCCGTGACGTCGATCGCCGAGCCCACGACGCGGTACGCCTTTCCGGCGGCATCGCGCAAAGAGCGCCCCCGCACCAGGAGCCAGTGCCACTCTCCGTCCGGATGGCGGACTCGATACTCGACGGAATAGCTTGGCGTGTGCCCCGCGAGGTGAGCCTGAAACGCCGCATCCACGAGCGGCCCGTCGTCGGGGTGGATGTCCACGCTCGCGAGAAGCTCGGCCCGCGACGTGATCGGTGCATCCGGCGCAAGTCCGAACAACGCTTTCATCTTCTCCGAGAGGAATGAGCGACCGCCTTCCAGGTCCCAGTCGAAATGGCCTTCGTTGGCCCCCTCCATGGCGAGGGCATAACGCTCCTCGCTCTCGCGCAGCGCGCGCTCTCCGAGTTCCACGCGCCGCAGCTGACGGACCAGCGCGACGATCGCTGCCGCAATCAGCAAAGTCAGAACCGCAGTGCGGATGGCGACACGCAGCGCCTCCGTCCGCCACGGGCCCAATACCGCGGACTCTTCCCGGGCGACGCCGATCACCAGTGGAAAGCCATCGACGCGCGCGCGCGCCACGTAGCGCCGCACCCCGTCGAGCGCGGAGGTCACCAGCATCGCCGAGTCGTCGGCGACGGTCATGTGCTCGGGAACACGCGTCCCCACCCGCTCGGGGATGGGCGGCTCGCGAGCGATCAGTGCGCCGCGCTCGTGCACCAGAAAGATCGCACTTTGCTGGCCGAGATTGATCTGGCGATAGAACTCCTGGAATTTCGTCAGGTTCATGAAGCCCGTCACGACGCCCGCGAACGCTCCGTTGTCGTCGGCGAGGCGGCGCGAAAGGCCTATCGTGTCGTATCGCTCGGAGCGCGTCACGAGCGGCTCGCTGACGTACAGGCCAAGCGTGGGGTTGTCCCGGTGAGCCGTGAAGTACGGGCGATCGCTGATATCGACGTTCCGGCGAGTGGGGGCGCGCGAGCGGAATCTCTGGATGCCTTGTGCGTCCGAGATGCTGATCCACAAGAGCTGCGGCAATCCATCGGCGCGGGCAGCGAGCGCCGCTTCCGCTTCCAGCGTAGCTTTCGAACCACGGTGCAGATACCAGTCGGCGGTGTCACGCAGGAGGACGTCGACGGTCTTCAGGCTTCCCGCCGTTTGCGCAGCGAGTATGCGCGCGGCGTTGACGAGCTCCCGGCTGTTGTTGGCGACCGCGAACCGGTAGGAGCTCCACTGGTCGTAGGCGGACACGGCGACGTTCGCGACGATGGCGAAAAGGCCGATGACGACCACCCAGCGACGCAGTCGCGCAGCCCGCGTCGCAGCGGCGGACGCTCCAGCTACCGCTGCGGAATCTCGCATTCGGTGCGCTCGCGTACCACCATGAGGCCGGGCGGGCCGATGACGGAGCGGACCGCATCCAGTAACGCCTGCTGGTCGAAAGGTTTGGGGATCACCCGCTCGACGCCGAGCGCACCGGCCGCCGGGCCGGCGTAACGCATGCCGGAGTGGAACTGCCCGGAAATCGCGATGATCGGCGCGTGCGGGTAGGTGGAGCGGACCGGGCGCAGCCGCTCGCCGCCGAGATGGCGCGGCATGTAGACGTTGACGATGACGAGGTCGGCCGGAGCCTGCACCTCAGCGCCCATGCTCGTGGCGCCGCGGGCGTGATACCCCTCCGCCGTCAACCACTCGACCAGCAACGTGCGCATCGGCTCGTCGTCTTCGATGATCACGATACCCGACATCATCCGATCCATCGAACGGATACGGGTCCGTTCTTCCGATCGGAATTGGATCGCGCCCTGGCTTCGCTCCGATTTCGGCAACCAGTGCCGCGATTACAATTGCAATGAGCGCAGCGCCCTCAGTAGAGCACCTCGACCGGCACGTCGAAAAGGTAGCCGGCGCCCCATTCGGTGACGATGTATTCCGGCTGTGCCGGATTCGCTTCGATCTTGCGCCGCAGTCGCAGGATCTGCACGTCGATGGATCGATCGTAGACTTCGGCGCGGTTGAGCCGCGAGAGGTCGAGCAACTGGTCGCGCGAAAGGATTCGCCCCGGCGCCGCGCAAAACGCCTGCAGCAGGCTGAATTCGCCATTGGTGAGCTCGATCCGCTCGCCCCTGGGGGAGTTCAACCGGCGGGTGCGCAGATTCAGCTCCCAGCCGGCGAACCGGTACGCGCGCCGCTTTTCATCACGCGCCGGCAACAGGTCCTGCACGACCTTGTAGCGGCGCAGCACCGCCCGCACGCGGGCGAGCAGCTCGCGCGGACTGAACGGCTTGGTGACGTAATCGTCCGCGCCAAGTTCCAGCCCCATGACGCGATCGGCCTCGTCCTTCTTCCCGGTAACCATGACAATCGGGATCGTTGAATCCTGGCGCAGCTTCCTCGCGAGCTCCATCCCATCCTCGTCGGCAAGCCGCAGATCGAGCACGACCACGTCGATGGTCTGCTCCGCCATGGTTCGCATCATCTCTGCACCTGTCGCAACCCCGGTCACGCGAAAGCCGTTCTCGACGAGATAGTCGGCAATCAGCTGGCGCATCGCCGGATCGTCGTCGACGGCGAGGACATGGGGCGGAATGACGGGATTCATCGCATTGGAGTCGGGCATCTCCAGGTCCCGAAAAGTGTACACGGTCCGGTCGGGGACGGCGTGCTTTGACGGCGACTCCAGCTGCTCGCGGTAACCGCTCGCCTGCGAGTGCGCGGTGATGGTTCCGAAGAACTGACACCGCGTGGGACGCCCTTCGTCATTTCACCTGTAACTTCCCCTGCCCGTGCTTGAAATGGTGTGGTGTCGCGGATGGCCTTGAATGTCGGCAATGGACCAAGGAAGACGGAGATGAACATGGAACTGGACGTTGTCGGCGTAATCCTCGCGCTCACCTTGATCGCGGTCGGGGTGTCCGAAGCCTGGGCGCGTTCCACGCGTTTGGGCGCGGCGCAGAACGAAGGGCGTGCAGACCGCCCGCCGTCACGCCGGACAGAAGACCGTCAGTCATGGGAGTGCGTCATGAAATCGGGGTCAACCGTCGGCGCAAGAGGGCTTACCGCGCAACGCTCGCTCCCGCTGGACCCGCCGCGAGATCCGGCCGCGACGCACGGCACGCGAGATCTTAGGGAGTCGCGCGCCGTGCAACTGCTTCGGTCGCTGGCAGCCTGGGCGCTGGTCTTCGCCGTCGCGGCGAGCGGGCCCTTGCTGTTGGCGGCAAAGGCGCCGGTGTGAGGCGCCTGGCGAGAGGCACGCAGCTGTGCCTGCACGAGTCTCGGCGGTTGGTCGCGCACATCGCACCCGCAACGCCCGATGGTCAAGGCCCGGTCACGACGTTTCATATGTCATCGCGTCGATATCGTTCGGTAGCGCGAAGCCGCGAACATGGCACCTGGAGAAAATCTCCAGACAGTTTCCCAGACACAGTCATCTATCAGGAGTCATCGACATGAAACTTCGCGAAACCTGCTTTGCCCTTCTGGCCGCTTTGTCCCTTGTCTCGACTGCAGTCCCGGCGAGCGCGGATTCCCTCAAGAACATCGTCCTCGTCCACGGCGCCTGGGTGGACGCCTCGGGCTGGAAAGGCGTCAGCGACATCCTCACCCAGGACGGCTTCAAGGTCACCATGGTGCAGGAACCCGAAACTTCGTTCGCTGACGATGTCGCCGCAACGAGGCGGGTGCTCGATCTGCAGGACGGGCCCGCCCTCCTCGTCGGCCACAGCTACGGCGGCTCGGTCATCACGGAGGCCGGGACTCATCCCAACGTGGCCGGCCTCGTGTACGTCGCCGCGCACGCCCCCGATGTCGGAGAAGACGAGGCGGCACTCGGCAGGAAAACGCCGAGCGTCCTCGCCGGGACCGCGGGCGCGATCAAGAAGACACCGGACGCATTCACCTATCTCGACCCGGCGCAGTTTCCCAAGCTGTTCGCGCCCGATCTGCCGCGTGAGCGGGCGGAGTTCGTGGCGCACTCGCAGGTGCTTGCCGCGGCTCAAGTGTTCAGTACGCCGCTGACCGCCGCCGCGTGGAAGACCAAGCCGAGCTGGGGCATCGTTGCCGGAAGCGACCAGATCATCAACCCCGATCTCGAGCGCTGGTATTACAGCCGCGCCAAGAGCCCCACGGTCGAGATCAAAGGCGCGAGCCACGCGGTGTACGAGTCGCACCCGAAAGAGGTTGCGGCCGTCATCGAAAAGGCCGCGCGCAGTATTAAGAAATAGGCTCGCCCTCGGCGAGCGTGCGACCCTCGGCAACCAGCATCCGCTCACCAACGGGTGCTGGTTTGTTTGTGCGGACGTTCCTTAAGCCTGCCTTAAGTCACGCGGCGCAGCATGCGAGGCGTGCGGAGGCGGTCGTCCTCCGCCCCATCGCGATCAGTGGAGGTTTCCATGAGAAAGAGACGAGCCCTTGCCGCTGCGCTGCTCGCCAGCGCCCTCGCCGCAGGCACCGCCCATGCCGCGGACGGCAACACCGGCGGCGGGACTACCCCCGCCATCACCATCACGCAGGCCATCGCCGCCGCGGAGGCCCAGGCCAACGGCCGCGCGGTCGAGGCTGAACTCGAACGCGGCGCGCGTGGCATCTATTACGAGGTGAAGGTCGTCGGTGCCGACGGTGTACGCGAGATCCATGTCGACGCGACCGACGGGAAAGTGCTCGCCGTCCAGCAGAAGAGTCGGCTTACGAGTTGGCTGGATGATGACGACGACGATGACGACGACGACTGAAATGCACTGACGGTTGTCTCCCCTTGCCCCGGTTCGAGCACCGCGGGGCAGCCTCACCCCGGTCACGGATACAATGTTCGGACCGGGCTTTTTCTTTCCCTCAGCATGAAAATCCTCCTCGTCGAAGACGACGCCATGATCGGCGCGGCGGTGCAGGAAGGCCTGCGGCGTGCCGGCTTCACCGTCGACTGGGTGTGCGATGGTCGTGCCGCGGAACTCGCGCTGGCGGGCGAGCGCTACGGCCTGCTGCTGCTCGATCTCGGGCTGCCGAAGAAATCCGGCCTCGACCTGCTCGCCGACATTCGCCGCAAGGGCGATGCGATTCCCGTGGTCGTCCTCACCGCGCGCGATGCGGTATCCGACCGCATCAAGGGGCTCGACACCGGCGCCGACGACTACCTGGTCAAGCCGTTCGATCTCGACGAACTGGCGGCGCGCATCCGGGCGCTTGCGCGGCGCGCGGCCGGCCGCGCCGAGAGCCTGATCGAGCACGGTGCGCTGGCGCTCGATCCGGCGCGGCACGAGGCACGCTTCAAGGGCGCGCCGGTCGCCCTGTCCGCCCGCGAATACGCACTGCTGGAAGCGCTGCTCGACCGCCCCGGCGCCGTGCTCTCGCGCGCTCAGCTCGAAGAGCGGCTGTACGGCTGGGGCGAAGAGGTCGAAAGCAACGCCGTCGAGGTCCATATCCACAATCTGCGCCGCAAGCTGGGCGCCGAGCTCATCCGCAACATCCGCGGCGTCGGCTACATGATCGGCGACAAGCCATGACCTCGATTCGCCAGCGACTCCTCGTCTGGCTGATCGCCGCGCTCACCATCGCCACGGTGAGCGCTGTCGCCGCCAGCCTGCTCGAAGCGCGCGAGGACGTGAACGAGCTCTTCGACTATCAGTTGCAGCAGCTCGCGTTCTCGTTGCGCAGGCAGCCCTTCGGCCCTGCCGGCGTGCCCGCGCGCCCGTTCGACCCGCGTCATGACGGGAGTTTCGGGGACGACGACGATGACGACGACAGTGCCGACTTCATCAGCCAGGTCTGGGACCGCGGCGGCACGCTGCTCTACTACTCGCGGCCGGGCACCGACCTGCCACGCGCGGTGCGAACCGGCTTCAGCCACATGCGGTGGAAAGGCGAGGACTGGCGCGTCTACACCACGCTCGAAGACCGCCGCGTGATCCAGGTGGCACATCCGATGGCGCTGCGCCGCGAGATGGTCGGCAACATCACGGAGCACATGCTGCTGCCGCTGCTCGCGCTCATTCCCGCCTTCGGTCTCATCGTGTGGTTCGGCGTAGGCAGCGGACTCGCCCCTCTCAAACGCATCGCCGGCGCAGTGGCGCGGCGCAGCCCGACCTCGCTCGAACCGATCGCGGCGACCGATCTGCCGGCGGAGATCCGGCCGCTGGTAAGCGCGCTCAACGACCTGCTCGGGCGCCTGTCACAGGCTCTGGCGGCGCAGCGGGAGTTCACCGCCGATGCGGCGCACGAGCTGCGCACGCCGCTCACCGCGGTCAAGCTGCAGATCCAGCTGCTGGCATCGGCGCGCACGCAGGAGGAGCGGGACGCTGCGCTGGCGCAGCTCAAACTCGGCGTCGAGCGTTCCGCCCATCTCACCGAACAGCTGCTGACCATGGCACGGCTGGAGCCGGAAGCGGCCGAGCGGCCGTTCAGCGCCGTGCGCCTGGACGAGCTCGCGCGCAGCGTCGCCGGCGAGCGCGCCGCGCTCGCCCATACCAAGGGCATCGACCTCGGCGTGAGCGAGGCAGCGCCCGTCTCCGTGCAGGGCGATGCCGACGGCCTGCGCGTGCTGCTCGGCAATCTGCTCGACAACGCGATCCGTTACACGCCGGCCGGCGGCCAGGTCGACATCGGTGTCGCGTTCGGACGCGGCGGCGCCGTGCTGGAAGTGGTCGATACCGGCCCCGGCATCCCGCCGGAGGAACGCGGGCGTGTTTTCGACCGCTTCTATCGCCGCGCCGGCACCGAAGGCACCGGCAGCGGGCTCGGGCTCGCGATCGTGAAGCGTCTGGCCGAGCGCCACGGGGCGATCATCGAACTGGCGGAGGGCGCAAGTGGTTGCGGTCTGCGCGTTCGTCTGCGCTTTCCCGCCGCCCGGCAGTGTGCAGTGTTCTAAACTGAGACCTTAAGTCTGGCTTAAGCATCGCTGCCTAGGATGCATGGCGTGGAGGCCGGTGGCCTTCGTCGACACGCTCAAGGAGAGATGCGAATGACCAGCAACAAAACGCGCGTTGTACGCAGCGCTGTCGCAGCGGCCGTCATCGCCGCGTTCGCGGCCGGCTGCTCCAGCGATCACATGCCCAAGCTCGCCGAGGCCCATGCCGCGCCTGCACCCTCGGTGGTGCAGCAGACCCCCGGTGGACTTCCCGATTTCAGCGCCCTGGTGGACGCGGCGGGTCCGTCTGTGGTGAACATCTCGGTGACGCGTGGTGACAACGTTGCAGGGAACTCACCGGAACTGCCCGGCATTCCCGAAGACAGCCCGATGTTCGAGTTCTTCAAGCGCTTCGGCATGCCGATGCCGATGCCCGGCCCCGAGGATCGACCGGGCCGCGAAGGGCCCGAGCGCGGCGTGGGCTCCGGCTTCATCGTGAGCGAAGACGGCTACGTGCTGACCAATGCGCACGTGGTGGACGGCGCCGACCAGGTGACCGTGAAGCTCACCGACCGGCGCGAGTTCGAGGCGAAGGTGGTCGGCGTCGACAAGCGCACCGACGTCGCGGTGGTGAAGATCGACGCGAAGAACCTGCCGGCGCTCCGGATCGGCGACCCGGGCAAGGTCCGTGTCGGCGAATGGGTTGCGGCGATCGGCTCGCCCTTCGGCTTCGAGAACACCGTGACCTCCGGCATCGTCAGCGCGAAGGGTCGTTCGCTGCCGGACGACAGCTACGTGCCGTTCATCCAGACCGATGTGGCGGTCAATCCCGGCAACTCGGGCGGACCGCTCTTCAATCTGTCCGGCGAGGTGATCGGCATCAACTCGCAGATCTACAGCCGCACCGGCGGCTACATGGGCGTGTCGTTCGCGATCCCGATCGACATCGCCATGAACGTTGCCGATCAGCTCAAGGCGCACGGCAAGGTGACGCGCGGCCAGCTCGGCGTGCGCATCCAGTCGATCTCGGGCGATCTCGCCAAGTCGTTCGGTTTGAAGGACGCGAAAGGCGCGCTGGTTGCCGCGGTCGACCCGGACAGCGCTGCCGCGAAGGCCGGACTCAAGTCCGGTGACGTGATCGTCGAGTACGACGGCAAGAAGGTGGAGGAATTCTCCACGCTGCCGCCGCTGGTCGCCGCCACCAAGCCGGGCGCCAAGGCTACCGTGGTCTACCTGCGCGACGGCAAGGAGCAGAAGACCACCGTCGCCATCGGCGAAGCACCTTCGGACAAGCTCGCGCAGGCAGCCGGCCGCGGCGCGCCAGGCGATGCCAAGAAGATGTCGAGCCTGGGACTTTCCGTGTCGGAACTGGACGCACGCGAGCGCAAGGCGCTCGGGCTGGAAGGCGGCGTCAAGGTCGAGCGGGCACAGGGCCCGGCCGCGAAATCGGGCATCCGCCAGGGTGACGTGATCGTCGGCGTCAACGGCGCGCGCATCAGCGACACCGAGGACCTCGGCAAGACGCTGGAGCAGGCGCCGAAGGGCGCGCCGCTGGCGCTGCTCGTCAAGCGCGGTGATGCCACCATCTTCATCCCGGTGGCACCCAACCAGGGCTGATCTCACGGCCGCCAGGCCATCGTTCTATACTCTCCCCTTGCGGGGCCGTGCGGAGCCGGCCCCTTTTTTTCTTGCCGGAGAGGACCGATGACGCTCACTCCGCCGGTCGCGATTCCTGCAGCGCTCACCCGACGAATGCACGACGCCCGCCGCGTGGTCGTGCTCACCGGCGCCGGCATCTCGGCCGAATCCGGCATCCCCACCTTCCGCGATGCCATGACCGGTCTCTGGGCACGCTTCCGCCCGGAAGAGCTCGCCAC
>JAEUMW010000052.1 GCA_016791345.1 Betaproteobacteria bacterium
AAGCCGTTGATCGGCGCGCCGAAGTGACGGTGCGCCGTGTTCGAGACATACCGACGCGCTTCCGCTGCGGAAGCGATGCAGACAGCCATTAGGGGAGCCAGAACGATGAACGGATTCAAGAAGAGCGCGATTTCGATTGCGATATTGATTGCAGTTACGGCGGGGGGGGCCGGCTTTGCCGCCGGCCCGGACACCGCAACGCCGGAGGAAGCCATGACCAAGGTGCGCGAGGCGGTCAAGTTCCTGCACGACAAGGGCGCATCCGGTTACGCCGAGTTCAACAACGCCGAAGGCAAGTGGGTGTGGAAGGACAGCTACGTCTTCGTCTACGATTGTCGGCTGGACAAGATGGTGGCCCACCCGCTGCGTCCGGATCTCGTCGGCAAATCCATCCTGCAGATCCAGGACAACAACGGCAAGTACATCTTCAAGGAACTGTGCAAAGCGGGTGATCAGCCGCACGGAGGCTGGGTCGAGTACGTGTGGCCCAAGCCCGGCGCGGGCAATCTGTCGCGCAAGGTGTCCTATGCGCACGTGGCGGACATCTCGTTCGCTTCCGGCATCCAGGTGAGCGCGGGCGTGTACGACGACAAGGTGACGCTGCCCGAACTCAACAAGGCATTGGAGCGGGTGACGGATCCGTCGAAGTATCCGGCGCTCTGAAGCGCCAACGTGAAGAGCACGCCAGGACGGGAGAGGTGAGCATGGTCGTCAACGCTCGTGCGGTGCCCCGCGGGGCGCAAGTCCCGTGAGCATGCACGAGCGGCACTACCTCACCTCGCTCTTCGAGGCGAAGTCCGTTGCCATCATCGGCGCCTCCGAAACCGAAGGCGCGATCGGCAACATCATCATCCGCAACGTGCTCAACGCCGGCTACAAGGGCAAGCTCTTCGCGGTCAATCCGAACCACAAGAAAGTCTACGATCTCGTCGCCTACGCGTCGGTCGAGGACATCCCGCAGCGGCTCGATCTCGTCGTGGTCGCGACCACGGCGTCGACGGTGCCGGGCATCGTCGAGGCCTGCGGCCGGGCGGGGGCGCGCTACGTAGTCGTCATCTCCTCCGGATTTTCCGAGTCCGGCCAGCGTGGGGCGGCGCTCGAGCGCAGCGTCCTGGAGAGTGCGCGCCGCCATCGCATCCGGCTGATTGGTCCCAACTGCATCGGGCTCATCCGCCCCTCGATCGGGCTCAACGCCACGCACGCCCTGGGCAGTGCGCTGCCCGGTTCCATCGGGCTCATCTCGCAGTCGGGGGCGCTGGTGGCCTCCATGCTCGACTGGGCCAAGGCCAACAACGTCGGTTTCTCCGGCGTGATCTCGGTCGGCAACGCGGCCGACATCGACATCGGCGAGGCGCTCGACTACATGGTGCAGGACGGCCGCACCGAGGCCATCTTCCTGTATGTCGAGGGTATTCACGACACACGCCGCTTCATGAGCGCCCTGCGTGCCGCCGCGCGCGTCAAGCCCGTGCTGCTGATCAAGGTCGGCCGCCATCCGGGTGCGGCGCAGGCGATCCGCTCGCACACCGGCCTCATGGTGAGCGACGACGACGTCTTCGACGCGGCGCTGCGGCGTGCCGGTGTGGTGCGCCTGCAGACACTGGAACAGATGTACGCGGCAGCGGGTGCGCTGTTCGTGCGCTTCCGCCCGTCCGGGAACCGGCTGGCGGTGATCACCAATGGCGGCGGTCCGGGCGTGATGGCGGCGGACCGCGCCGCCGAAATGGGGATACCGCTGGCGCAGCTTTCCGCGGCCACGATCTCCCATCTCGACAAGACGCTGCTGACGAACTGGTCGCACGGCAACCCGGTCGATCTGGAGTGCGACGCGAAGGCGGTCCATTACGATCTCGCGTTGCGGGCGTGCGCGGCCGACGCGAACGTCGACAGCGTGCTCGTCATCCTCATCCCGCACGCTGCGAGTGACCCGACCGAGGCCGCGCGCACGATCATCGCGACAGCGCAGGAGACGAAGAAGCCGCTGCTCACCTGCTGGATGGGCGAGGACCTCGTCCGCGAATCGCGCCGGTTGTTCAAGGAAGCCGGCATCCCGACGTTCAACACCCCCGAGCGGGCGGTACGGCTGCTGGCCCAGCTGTCGACGTACTACGGCAACCAGCAGATGCTGATGCAGACGCCGGCTTCGTTTTCGCACCTGGCGCCGCCGTCGGTGGAGAGCGCACGCCTGCTCATCGACTCCGCACTGAGCGAGCGACGTTCGACGCTGAACGAGATGGAGTCGAAGGCGCTGCTCGCGTCCTTCCGCATCCCGATTGCGCCGACCGCGATCATGCGCAGCGCCAACGAGGCGATCGCGTATGCGGAGCAGGTCGGCCTGCCGGTTGCGCTGAAGGTGGAGTCGCCCGACATTCCGTACAAGTCGGACTCGGGCGGCGTGCGCCTCAATCTGAACAGCTTGGCGGCGGTGCGCAGCGCGTTCCAGGAGATCCAGGAAGACGTGCGGCGCAATCATCGCGACGCGCGTATCAACGGCATCGCAATCGAGCCGATGATCATCAAGCCGAATGGCCGCGAGCTCGCCGTTAACCTGACCCGGGACCCGGTGTTCGGTCCGGTGATCACGTTGTCGGAAGGGGGAACGCGTGCCGCCGCCGTGGGCAGGAACCGCGCCATCGCCCTGCCGCCGCTCAACAGCTATTTGGCGGCCGACATGATCCGCGCCTCGCCGGTAGCGCCGCTGCTGGCCGCGTTTCGCGCGACGCCCGCCGCCAACCTGGAAGCACTCGAATTGATCCTGCTGCGCGTCTCCGAGGTGGCGTGCGAGCTGCC
>JAEUMW010000053.1 GCA_016791345.1 Betaproteobacteria bacterium
GAGGTCGTGCGCGGCAGGCGTGTGGCCGACAACATCAAGCTCGCGATGGTGGTGCCGGGTTCCGGGCTCGTCAAACGCCAGGCCGAACAGGAGGGGCTCGATCGCATCTTCGCGGAAGCGGGCTTCGACTGGCGCGAGCCAGGCTGCTCGATGTGTCTTGCGATGAACGAGGATCGGCTCGAACCGGGCGAGCGCTGCGCGTCCACTTCGAACCGCAATTTCGAGGGGCGGCAGGGTACCGGTGGCCGGACCCATCTGGTGAGTCCGCCGATGGCGGCGGCGGCGGCTATCGCCGGGCATTTCGTCGACGTGCGCCAGTGGCGTTGAGGCAAGGCGGACTTGAAGACTCATCCACGGCAGGGGAACGAAGATCGAGCAAGGCGGGGAAGCCGTGCACGATGCCGCCCGGAACAGAGGACGTGAGCGCGAGGCATGGAGCAATTTACCGTTCTTGACGGCGTGGTCGCTCCCATCGACCGCGCCAACGTCGACACCGACGCCATCATCCCGAAGCAGTATCTGAAGGCGATCGGCCGCACCGGGTTCGGCGTGACGCTGTTCGACGAGTGGCGCTATCACGAGCCCGGCGAACCGGGCATGGACCACTCGAAGCGCCGCCCGCGGATGGACTTCGTCCTCAACCAGCCACGCTACGCTCGCGCGCAGGTGCTGCTCGCGCGCGAGAACTTCGGCTGCGGATCGAGCCGCGAGCACGCGCCCTGGGCGCTGCACGAGTTCGGGTTCCGTGCGCTCATCGCGCCGTCGTTCGCCGATATCTTCTTCAACAACTGCTTCAAGAACGGTCTGCTGCCCATCGTGCTGCCCGTGGACGCTGTCGACATGCTCTTTCGCGAGGTCAAGGCGACGCCGGGGTATCGGCTGCAGATCGATCTGCCCGCGCAGCGCATCACCACGCCGGATGGGCGCGACCTGTCCTTTGCCATCGATCCGTCGCGAAAACACGCGCTGGTCCACGGCCTCGACGAGATCGGACAGACGCTCGAGCACCGCGATGCGATCCGGGCGTTCGAGACGGCTCATCGCGAGCGTTTCCCCTGGCTGTACGCCTGAGCGTCTCCGGGCCGACTGGCGGCGCGCAGGCTCGCCCAGCCACCACTTCCATCCTTTTGCTTGAGTGAATGATGAAGATAGCGGTTTTGCCGGGCGATGGCATCGGCCCTGAGATCGTGGCCCAGGCGGTAAAAGTATTGCGGGCGCTGGCGCGTGACGGGCTGAGGATCGAGTTCGAGGAAGCCCCCATCGGCGGCGCCGGATACGATGCGGCGGGGGATCCGCTGCCACAGACGACACTCGCTCTGGCGCAGACCGCCGATGCGGTACTGCTCGGGGCAGTGGGGGGCTATCAGTACGACGGTCTGCCGCGGGACAAGCGCCCCGAACAGGGTCTGCTCCGGATCCGCAAGGGGCTTGGCCTCTTTGCGAATCTGCGGCCCGCAGTGCTGTACGCGGAGCTGGCCGATGCTTCCACCCTGAAGCCGGAGGTCGTGACGGGCCTGGATCTCATGATCGTGCGGGAGCTTACCGGTGATATCTACTTTGGTCAGCCGAAGGGCATACGCAAGCTTCCCGGTGGCGAACGGCAAGGCTACGACACGATGCTGTACGCGGAGTCCGAGGTGAGGCGCATCGCGCACGTCGCCTTCGGCATCGCTTCCAGGCGTCGGCGGAAGGTCTGCTCGGTGGACAAGGCCAATGTTCTCGAAACGAGTGTGCTCTGGCGCGAGATCGTGAGCGACGTCGCCCGGGAGTATCCGGAAGTCGAACTCACGCACATGTACGTCGACAACGCCGCCATGCAGCTCGTGCGCGCGCCGAAGAGCCTGGACGTTCTCCTCACCGGCAACATGTTCGGTGACATTCTGTCGGACGAGGCGGCGATGCTGACGGGGTCGATCGGCATGCTGTCGTCGGCGTCGCTGGACGCCAACGGCAAAGGGCTGTACGAACCCGCGCACGGCTCCGCCCCCGACATCGCGGGCCAGGATCTGGCCAATCCACTGGCGACGATTCTGTCCGCGGCGATGATGCTGCGTCATAGCTTCGGAGAGGAAGAGGCCGCGCTGCGGGTCGAGCGCGCAGTAGGGCGGGTACTGGGGCAGGGTGTGCGCACCCGGGATATTGCATCACCCGGCGCGGACCTCGTCGGCACTGCGGCAATGGGTGACGCGGTGGTGAGCGCCCTGTAACGCTGGTCGGTACGCAGGCGGCGCTTGTCGGGAAGAGCGCGCCGATCGTCCGGTATGTATATTGCTTTTTGGCATCCTGCGCATAGCTTTCGGAGTTGCCAGCAGGTTGCCGTTCTCTTGACCGTGCGAATTTGAGGTGAGTCGGAATGAGCAAGAGCTACGATGTCTGCGTGCTGGGCGCAACGGGTGCGGTCGGCGAAGTCATGCTGTCGATCCTGGAAGAACGGAATTTTCCGGTACGAAATGTGTATGCCCTGGCATCAAGCCGTTCGGCGGGGAATGCCGTCCGGTTCAAGGGGCGGTCGCTGACCGTCGAGAACGTCGCTGAGTTCGATTTTTCCAAGTGTCAGATTGGTCTTTTTTCTGCGGGTGCCAGCGTGTCAGCGGAGTTCGCGCCGAAGGCGGCAGCGGCAGGATGTATCGTGATCGATAACACATCACAGTTCCGTCAGGACGCCGACATACCACTGGTCGTGCCCGAGGTGAACGCGCATGCGATCGGTGACTACAGGGCACGCGGAATCATCGCGAACCCAAACTGCTCGACCATTCAGATGGTAGTCGCGCTCAAGCCGATTCACGACGCGGTGGGCATAGAGCGCATCAATGTCGCGACCTACCAGTCGGTGTCCGGCACCGGGAAGGAAGCGATCGAGGAACTCAGTGACCAGACCAGGGCGCTGATCGACCAGCGCGAAGTCAAGGTGGATGTGTATCCGAAGCAGATTGCCTTCAACGTGCTGCCGCACATCGATGTCTTCATGGACAACGGCTACACGAAGGAAGAGATGAAGATGGTTTGGGAGACGCAGAAGATCATGGAGGATGCGTCGATCCGGGTGAACCCGACCACGGTCCGGGTTCCCGTGTTCTACGGCCATGCAGAAGCGGTGCACATCGAGACGCGCCGGAAGATCTCCGCAGACCAAGCACGCGCCCTGCTGGAACGGGCATCAGGAGTGGTGGTGATGGACGAGCGGCGTCCCGGAGGCTATCCGACCCCCGCGACCGACTCCGCCGGGCGCGATCCGGTCTATGTCGGGCGGATTCGCGAGGATCTCTCGCATCCGCTCGGTCTGGACCTCTGGGTGGTGAGCGACAACATCCGGAAAGGTGCTGCGCTGAACAGCGTGCAGATCGCCGAGATCCTGATCGAGAAATACCTGAACTGAAACATGCAACGGAATGCTCCAACAAGCATCGAGCCGAGCAGACCGCGTCATCTGATGCTGGATTCTTTCATCAACTAGGGAACGGGGTATCCGACCCATGAAGCCGAAACTCATTACAAGACTCCTTGCGGGGGCTTTTCTCGTCGCATCCACGGCGGTCAGTGCTGCCGGCATGGGGCGGCTTACCGTGTTGTCCGGTATCGGGCAGCCACTGCGCGCGGAGATCGATCTGGTGTCCGTTCAGAAGGACGAACTGGGCACGCTGTCGGCGCGGGTCGCTTCCCCAGACGCCTATCAGCAGGCGGGCATCGAGTACAACTCGGCGCTGCCCTCGGTAAAGCTGGCGATCGACAAGCGCCCGGGCGGGCAACCCTTCATTCTCATCACCTCCTCACAACCGGTGAACGAGCCGTATCTCGACCTGTTGGTCGAGCTCAACTCGAGTGCAGGGAAGCTGTCTCGCGAGTACGCGGTCCTGATGGACCCGATAGGTGCGCCGACCTCCGCGCCGGCTGCTCTTGCGCAGAGCGGCGAGAAGCCTCAGCAGCCTGCCAAGCCAGTCGAGAAAGTGGCGCCGCGCCAGCGTGCTGCGGAGTCGACGTCCGCGCCTAGCACGGCAGGAGAGTCCTACGGCCCCGTGAAAGCGGGCGACACGCTCTCCGGAATTGCCCGCACCAGCAAGCCCGGTGACGTCAGTCTCGATCAGATGCTGGTAGCGCTGTTCAAGAGCAATCCGCAGGCATTTGCCGGGAAGAACATGAATCGCCTGAAGACAGGCACGATTCTACGGATGCCTGACCCGAGCGAAGTCGCGGCGACCGGCCCGGCTGATGCCTCGAAGGAAGTCAAACTGCAGGCGGCCAACTGGAATGCGTACCGTCAGCAGCTTGCCGCTTCTGCGCCGGCAACTCCGGACCAGTCACCGAAGCAGGATGTCTCCGGAAGAATTTCGGCGTCCGTCGAAGACAAGGTGGCGGGGCCGCTTGCGGACGACGTGCTCCGTCTTTCCAAGGCGGATCGCGGGAGCGCCATCAAGACGGCAACGGGCGGCGGGAAAGCCACGGCTGCTGGGCTCGAGCGCATGAAAGCGCTGGAGGAAGAACTGACGTCGCGCGAAAAGGCGCTGCAGGAAGCGAACGAACGCGTGCAGATGCTCGAGAAGTCGGTAAACGACATGCAGCGTCTGCTGGAAATCAAGAGCGCTGGCGGTGCGCAGGTGCAGAATCAGTCCGCGGCGAAGACCCAGCCACCTGCCGTGGCGGCACCTGCGGAGCCGTCGACGGAGGCGGCGCCTGCAACTGCAGCGAAGACTGCGGAGCCTGCTGCTCCCGTTCCCGCAGCGGCAGAAAGTGCGAAGCCGGAACCGCAGGCGGCAGCTGCTCCCAAGCCCAAGGTCGTTGCTCCGCCCCCCGCAGCCGAACCGACCGTGCTGGAGTCGATCACCAGCGAGCCACTCTATCTGGCTGGCGGCGCAGGCGGACTCGCTTTGCTGGGGGCGCTCGCCTTCGTGAAGCGGCGCCGCCGTTCCAAGGATGAACCCGCTCCCGAACAGGGGGTGATGCCTTTGCACGAGGCAACGTCCGAAGCGGTGATCGAGCCCATCGCCACCCCGGTAGCTCCGGCGACGCCCGTGGCGAGCGACGAAATGGGTGCCGTCGACGAGGCCACGAAATATCTCGCGCTGGGTCGTGACGCGCAAGCCGAGGAAGTCCTGAAAGAGGCTTTGAAATCACAGCCTTCCCAGCCTGCACTGCTGCTCAAGCTGCTTGAGGTATTTGCGAGCCGCAAAGACAAGCGTGCGTTTCAGTCGACCGCTCAAGAACTCTTCGCTGCGACCGGCGGCAGCGGGGAAGTCTGGCTGCAAGCCGCTCACATGGGGCACGGCCTGGATCCCGAGAATCCTGTCTATATCACCGAGGCACCCGCGGCAAACGTGGGTACGGCAAGCGATCTCGATTTCGACCTCGATCTGGTTGCTCCGAGGGGTATGACCGAAACCGACATCACCGTTGATGCAGCGCAGGCAGCACGTGAGCTCGAGCGCACTCAGATGATGGATGAAGAAGAAGCGCGGCAGGCCGTGGCAGCGTCGGGCATACATACGGGCGTCGGCGCGTCGGCGGTTGCCGTCAGTGCGCTGACCACCACGGACTTCGACCTGGATGCAGGGCAGCCTGCTGCAAGCGCTACGAGTACCGGATTCGACGGTTCAAAGACCGAGGCAGGTTCGCTCGACATCAACTTCGATCTTCCGCCGGAAGCGCTGTCGACTTCGGTTGGCAACCATGCCGCGAGCGAGATCAAGGTGGATCTGCAGAAACCCGCGACTACCCCGACCTCAAGCGACATTCTTGACTTCGATCTTTCAGGCATCAGCCTCGACCTCGACGGCACGTCGACCGGCATGCAGTCAGTGGCAGCCACGCCGCTCAAGAACGATCACTGGTTCGATGTTCAGACCAAGTTCGATCTTGCGAAAGCCTATCAGGAGATGGGTGACAAGGAGAGCGCGCGCGAGATCCTGAAAGAGGTTATCGCCGAGGGGGATGCGCAGCAGCAAGCGGAAGCGAAGTCGCTGCTGGAAGCATTGGCCTGATAGTCGTGTTCGGGTCGCGGGTGCAACGCCCGCGACCAATTTGCTTCCGGCGGGATTAGCCGGACGCTTCTCGGGTTGCACACCGGCTGCCGGCCGGTCATCATCCGCAGCTACTCGACCCGTCCGGGTCGACTTCGTTCGTTTCCATTGCCACGGTGTCGACCATGTTTTGCATCGACCGCATCGCGTCGTGAGGATTGCGGTAGGTCTCGAATATGACGGGGCAGCATTCTGCGGCTGGCAGACGCAGCCGTCCGCGTGCTCCGTCCAGAATGCCTTCGAGGCCGCTTTGGCCGCGATCGCGGGGGTTCCTGTTGCATCGGTCTGCGCCGGGCGTACCGACGCAGGGGTGCACGCCCTGGGTCAGGTCGCGCACTTCGACGTGGCCGTTCCTCGACCGTTGACGGCGTGGGTGCGCGGCGTCAATACCTTCCTGCCACCGACCATCGCGGTGACCTGGGCACGCCAGGCGTCTACGGAATTTCACGCGCGCTACAGCGCGCGCTCGCGGACCTATCGTTACGTGCTCCTGAACCGGGGCGAGCGTCCCGGCGTAATGCATCGACGGGTCGGCTGGTATCATCACGCCCTCGACTTGGATGCGATGCGCGAGGCCGCGCAGCACTTGGTCGGGGAACACGACTTCAGCGCCTTTCGGTCGGCGGAGTGTCAGTCGAGATCCGCGGTCAGGCGCCTGTTCTACATCGAGATTCAGCGCGTGGACAGCTTCGTGACGTTCGACGTTCGCGGCAATGCCTTTCTTCACAACATGGTCCGCATCATCGTCGGTTGCCTGATCGAGGTGGGCGCTGGCAAGCGTTCGCCGGCATGGCTCGCCCAGGTGCGTGACGCGCGCGAACGTGCCCGTGCCGCGGCCACGGCGGACGCCGCCGGACTGTATCTTGTCGGCGTGAATTACGACGAGCACCTGGGTTTACCGCACCCGGCGTTGGCGTTTGCGCCAGGCGGCGATGGGTCGCCCGTCTCATGCCGATAGCGGTCAAGGTTTGCGGCATCACGCGGATCGAGGACGGGCTTGCTGCAGCCAGCGCGGGAGCGCAAGCAGTCGGCTTCATCTTTCACCCGAGAAGTCCGCGCTATGTCGATGCGGCGCACGTGCAGGCGATCGCGCTGGCGCTGCCCCCCTTCATCACCACCGTGGGAGTTTTCGTTGATCCCGAGCGTGCATTCGTGGAGTCGGTGCTGCGGCGCGTTCGTCTCGGGGCGCTGCAGTTCCACGGCGACGAAGACCCCGCCTTCTGCGCCGGATTCGGCATGCCCTACCTCAAGGCCGTGCGCGTTCGTGAGGACCTCGATTTGTTACAATATGCGTCGATCTTCCGTGGTGCACAGGGCTTGTTGCTGGATGCCTTCGTGTCTGGTGCACACGGCGGGACGGGGCAGACGTTCGACTGGTCGCTGATCCCACCCGCGCTGCCCCTGCCTGTGGTGCTGTCGGGGGGGCTCAACGCCGACAACGTCGGCGCCGCGATCCGACGTGTGCGGCCGTGGGCGGTCGACGTCTCGAGCGGCGTGGAGATCGACAAGGGAATCAAGGATGCGGCGAAGATCGCCGCCTTCATGCGAGGAGTGCGCGATGCGGATCTATGACCTGCCGGACGCCCGCGGCCACTTCGGGCCGTACGGCGGGGTTTTCGTGGCGGAGACGCTGATCCATGCCTTGCGTGAGTTGCTGACGCAGTACGAGCGGTTTCGTGACGATCCCGAATTCAAGGCCGAGTTTCGCGACGAACTCAAGCACTACGTTGGTCGACCGAGTCCGATCTACCACGCCAGGCGCTTGTCGCAGCAATTCGGCGGCGCGCAGATCTACCTCAAGCGCGAAGACCTGAACCACACGGGGGCGCACAAGATCAACAACACGATCGGGCAGGCGCTGCTTGCTCGACGCATGGGAAAGCCCCGGGTCATCGCCGAAACCGGCGCCGGGCAGCACGGCGTGGCGACGGCGACCGTGGCCGCGCGCTACGGCATGGAGTGCGTCGTCTATATGGGTGCCGAGGACGTGAAGCGCCAGGCGCCCAACGTCTACCGTATGAAGCTCCTGGGGGCGACCGTGGTGCCGGTCGAAAGCGGATCGAAGACCCTGAAGGACGCCCTCAACGAGGCGATGCGCGACTGGGTGACCCATGTCGAGAGCACCTTCTACATCATCGGTTCGGTGGCGGGGCCGCATCCCTATCCGATGATGGTGCGCGACTTCCAGACGGTCATCGGCGAGGAAGCGAAGGTGCAGATGCTGGAGCAGGTCGGTCGCCAGCCGGATGCCGTCATCGCCTGCGTGGGCGGCGGCTCGAACGCCATCGGCCTGTTCTACCCCTACATCGGCGAGGAAGGCGTGCGTCTTATCGGTGTGGAAGCCGCCGGGCTCGGGCTTGCCAGCGGCAAGCACGCAGCAACGCTGTGCGCGGGCCGACCCGGCGTGCTGCACGGTGCGCGAACGTACCTCATGCAGGACGAGAACGGTCAGATCACCGAGACGCATTCGGTGTCCGCCGGCCTGGACTATCCCGGCGTCGGTCCCGAGCATTCGTGGCTGAAGGACAGCGGTCGGGCCGAGTACGTCGCAGTCACCGATCAGGAGGCGCTGGAGGCGTTTCATACGCTGTGCCGCGACGAGGGCATCATCCCTGCCCTGGAGAGTGCACATGCGCTCGCGTATGCCGCCAAGATCGCGCCGCAGATGAGCCGGGACAGCATTCTTCTGGTCAATCTCTCGGGGCGAGGCGACAAGGACATGAACACGGTGGCGCAACTGTCGGGCATGCACCTCTAGGCGATTCATCCGCACACGGCACAGCGCGTCGCCTCAGGAGATGGCGGCTTGCCGTGCAATTACGGGCAACGACGATCACAGCCATGTCCCGCATCGAAGCCACACTCGGGCAACTCGCAGCCGGTGGACGCACCGCGCTGATTCCCTTCTTCACCGCGGGGGACCCGGAACCGGGCCTCACGGTTCCCATCATGCAGGCGCTGGTGCGTGGCGGCGCCGACATCATCGAGGTCGGCGTGCCGTTTTCCGATCCCATGGCAGATGGCCCGACGATCCAGCGCTCGTCCGAGCGCGCACTGAAGCACGGCACTTCATTGCGGCAGATTCTCGGGCTCATCGCTGAATTTCGTGCTGCGGACAAGACGACCCCGGTGGTACTCATGGGCTACGCTAATCCGATCGAGGCGATGGGGCTCGAAGCATTCGCGGAGCAGTGCCGCGAGGTGGGCGTGGACGGCGTGCTCGTGGTCGACTATCCGCCGGAGGAGTGCGCGCCGCTGGCGCAGCTTCTCGCGGCGCGCGGCATCGACGCGATCTTTCTGCTTTCGCCGACGACGGTGGATGAGCGGATCGACGAGGTCGCGCGTCTCGCCCGCGGCTACATCTACTACGTTTCGCTGAAAGGCGTGACCGGCGCGGGGAATCTCGATCTGTCCGAACTGCGCCAGCGTATTCCGCGCATTCGCGCCCGCGTCGGGGTGCCGGTCGGCGTCGGCTTCGGCATACGCGACGCCGCCACCGCGAGCGCGATCTCCGAGTTTGCCGACGCCGTCGTCATCGGCAGCCGGCTCGTGGAGGAGATCGAGCGCGCGGAGCGCACCATTCTCCTCGACCGGGTGAGCGGATTCATGCGCGAGATGAGAACGGCGCTCGATGCCTGAACCGCTGAACCCTGAACCAGGATGGCCGAGATGAGTTGGCTGCAGAAACTGCTGCCGCCCAAGATCAAGCGTTCCACGGGCGATACCAGGAAGATCGTTCCCGAGGGTTTGTGGGTCAAGTGCGAGGCCTGCGAGGCGGTGCTGTACCGCACCGATCTCGACAAGCAACAGAACGTCTGCCCCAAGTGCAACCATCACATGCGGCTTGGCGCGCGCGAGCGGCTCGATCATCTGCTCGACGCCGAAGGCCGCTACGAGATCGGCGCCGATGTGCAGCCGACCGACAGCCTGAAGTTCAAGGACAGCCGACGCTACGTCGAACGACTCTCCGAGGCACAGGAGGACACCGCGGAGCACGACGCGCTCGTCGTCATGCAGGGAAGCGTGAAGACGCTTGGCCTCGTCGTCGCGGCTTTCGAGTTTCGCTTCATGGGTGGCTCGATGGGCTCGGTGGTCGGCGAGCGCTTCGTGCGCGGCGTGCATGCCTGCCTGGAGCAGAAGCTTCCGTTCGTGTGCTTCAGCGCGAGCGGCGGCGCACGCATGCAGGAAGCGCTCTTCTCGCTCATGCAGATGACGAAGACCACCGCGGCGCTCACCGAACTCGCGAAGGCGAGGCTGCCCTTCATTTCCGTGCTCACCGATCCGACGATGGGCGGCGTGTCCGCGAGCTTCGCCATGATCGGCGATGTGGTGATTGCCGAGCCGGGTGCGTTGATCGGGTTTGCCGGCCCGCGTGTGATCGAACAGACAGTGCGCGAGACCCTGCCGGAAGGTTTCCAGCGTGCAGAGTTCCTGCTCGAGCATGGCGCCGTCGACATGATCGTGGATCGACGCCACATGCGCGACCGCCTGGCGAGCCTGCTAGCGATGCTCTCCCGGCAGCCCGCAGTCGCCTGATCGTGACTTCCGCGATCGTCCGGTAACGGTCCACGCCGCGGGACGACCGTCATCGAGACGACTGCCGCCGCCATCACCTGCCCTGGCGACCGGGGCAGTCTCGTCGAATGGCTCGCCTACCTCGAGCAGCTGCACCCCACGACGATCGCGATGGGCCTGGAGCGTGTCGCGCGCGTCCTGGATTCGCTTGCGCTGCGGCCCGTCTGGCCGATCGTCACCGTGGGCGGGACCAACGGCAAGGGATCGACCTGTGCGATGCTGGAATCGATCCTGAGTGCCGGGGGCTATCGGGTCGGGCTCTACACCTCGCCGCACCTGCTGCGCTATAACGAGCGCGTCCGCGTCGGGCGCGTTCCCGCGAGCGATGCTCAGCTCTGCCGGGCGTTCGTCGAGGTCGAGCGTGCGCGCGGCGCGACGCCGCTCACCTACTTCGAGTTCGGCACGCTCGCCGCGATGATCGTGTTTGCCCGATCCGAGCTCGATGCCGTGATCCTCGAAGTGGGGCTCGGCGGGCGTCTGGACGCCGTCAATGCCTTCGACGGCGATGTCGCGGTGATCACCAGCGTCGACCTCGACCACATGGAATACCTGGGAGACACGCGCGAGAAGATCGCCTTCGAGAAAGCGGGCATCTTCCGTCGCGACCGGCCCGCCGTGGTGGGCGAGCCCGACTGCCCGCAATCGATGATCGACCACGCGCAGGAGATCGGCGCCCGACTGCTGCTGATCGACCGCGACTTCGAGTGCGCAGGCGACGGCAGGCAGTGGCGCTACCGCGGGCCGTGCGGCACGCGCGGCGGTCTGCCGTATCCGGCGCTGCGCGGGGAATACCAGCTGCGCAATGCCGCCGCTGCGCTGACCGCGCTCGATGCCTTGCGCGACCGGCTTCCGGTGAGCATGCACGACATCCGCCGTGGCCTGCTGGAGACGGATGTCGCCGGCCGTTTTCAGGTCCTGCCCGGGCGGCCGGTGGTGATCCTGGACGTGGCTCACAATCCGCACGCGGCGCGCAGCCTCGCGGACAACCTGAAGCGGATGGGGCGCTTTCGCGAAACGGTGGCGGTGTTCGGGATGCTCAAGGACAAGGACATCACGGGGGTGGTCGCAGCGCTGCGCGACGAGGTGACGCGCTGGCTGGTCGCCGATATCCGCGAACGGCGCGGCGCCTCGTCGGCCCAGCTGCGCGAAGCGCTGCTCGCCGCCGGCGTGACTGCGGACATCCTCGCGTTCGAGGACGTGGCGGCTGCATTTCGCGAAGCCTGCAGTCGAGCCACCGTGAATGATAGAATCCTCGTCTTCGGATCGTTTCTCACTGTCGCGCAGGCGATGGCAGAACGCACTCAAACCGACGCGAAAGAGCGCGTTTCGCGGTGACAACCGCCGCGCGCTTCCCGGCACACTCCGCATGACCGCAGCACTGCGCCGCGTCAGGCGAAACTCGAACCCAGAGCATCCTTCCTTCATCCATGGCCCGGATTTCCGTAAGCGACGAGGAGATCGCCCTCAAGAAGCGCGCGCGACGGCGCTTGGTGGGTGCAATCGTGCTCGTCACGCTCGTCGTCGTGTTGTTACCCATGTTCCTGGACAGCGAGCCGCGACCGCTCAACCAGGACATCAACGTGCAGATTCCCGCGCAATCCTCGGAGTTTTCATCGCGCGTGGCGGCGCTGCCGAAGGCGACCGCGCCGGAGGCGACGACCGCCGGCGACGCCAAGGACTTCGCGGCGAACACGCCGGAGGCGGCGTCCGAGAAGAAGCCGCCCGAGACGGAACCCGCGCACGTCGAAGTCGAGAAGCCGCGTGCGAGCGAACCGGAACCGCGCGCGGAGCCGGACAAGCACCCGTCGGAACGCGCGGTGCCTGCGGCCAAGCCGGCAAAGACAGAACCGAAGGCGCAACCCAAGTCCGAGGCGAAACCGCAACCCAAGCCTGCGCCGAAGACAGCCGAGGCCGCGCGGGACACGGGGAGCGATGGCTTCATCGTGCAGGTGGCGGCGCTGACCGACCCGGAGAAGGCGAAGGCGTTGAAGGGGCGCATCTCGGAGAGCGGCATGCGTGCGTATACGGAGATCATCAAGACCGCGCGCGGCGACGTCACCCGCGTGCGTGTGGGTCCGTATGCGAGCAAGGAGGCGGCACAGAAAGCCGCCGACGAACTCCGGAAACTGGGCCTGTCTGGCGTGGTGGCGCCGCGCGGCTGAACGCCGTGCCTTCCGATCCTCCTCCAATATTTCCCCGGCGTGCCGCACGGGAAGGGAGCGCGGCGTGAGCTTCACGCTCCTGGACCTGGCGGTGGTGGTCCTGATTGGCCTCTCCGTGCTCTTCGCCCTGTGGCGCGGGGCGGTGCGCGAGGTGCTGTCGCTCGCGGCGTGGGTGATCGCATTCTTCGCGGCGAAACTTCTCGCGCCCGGCATTGCCGGATGGTTCGCACCACTGTCCAGTTACGAGAATGCACGTCTCGGTGCGGCGTGGGTCACCGTGTTCGTGGTCGTGCTGATCGTCGTGAGCATCGTCGCCATCCTGCTCTCCGGGGCGGTCAGGTCGATCGGGCTCGGTTTCGTCGACCGCGTGCTGGGGGCCTTGTTCGGGCTCGCCCGCGGACTCGTGATCGTGACGCTGCTGGTGCTTGTCAGCGGGCTCACCAGCGTGCCGAAGACCGAAGCCTGGCAGAAGGCCGTGCTGCGGCCGACGGTGGAGAGCCTCGGCGTTTTCGCCCGCGGCTTTCTGCCGGAAGGGCTGGCAAAGTACGTGAAGTTCAAGTGACGCGGGACGCCGCCGTCGCGCCACGGCGCCGTCCGAAGGAGTCTGGGTTATGTGCGGAATAGTCGGGGTCGTCGCCAAGTCGCCGGTCAACCAGCTGCTCTACGACGCGCTGCTCGTGCTTCAGCACCGCGGCCAGGACGCCGCCGGCATCGCGACCGCGGAAGGCAACCGCTTCCACATGCACAAGGCGAGCGGTCTCGTGCGCGACGTCTTCCGCACGCGGAACATGCGCGACCTGGTGGGCAACATGGGCATCGCGCACTGCCGCTATCCGACCGCCGGCTCGGCCTACAACGCCGCCGAAGCGCAACCGTTCTACGTGAATTCACCGTACGGCATCGTGCTCGGCCACAACGGCAACCTTACCAACTCGGACGAGCTCAAACGCGCGCTTTTTCGCGACGACCTGCGGCACGTGAACACGAATTCGGACTCCGAGGTGCTGCTCAACGTCCTCGCGCACGAGCTTCTGGAGGCGGCGACGAGCTACCATCTCGACCCCGCCACGATCTTCTCGGCGGTGGCCGGAGTGCACCGACGCTGCCGCGGCGCCTATGCGGTGGTGGCGATGATCGCGGGTTACGGTCTGCTCGCCTTCCGCGATCCTTACGGCATCCGCCCGCTGGTGTTCGGCAAGTCCGAGACCGCCCGCGGCGTCGAGTATCTCGTCGCCTCGGAGAGTGTCGCGCTCGATACCCTCGGCTTCGAGCTGGTGCGCGACGTGGCGCCGGGCGAGGCGATCCTGGTGCTCGAGGACGGCACCTTCCACAGCTGCGTGTGCGAGTCGCGCGGGTCGCCCAACCCGTGCATTTTCGAGTACGTCTATCTTGCCCGTCCGGATTCCCTCATCGACGGGATCTCCGTCTACGAAACGCGGCTCAGGATGGGCGAGAGCCTCGCCGAGAAGATCGAGCGCGACTATGCCCATCTCGATATCGATGTCGTCATCCCGATACCCGATTCCAGCCGGCCGGCAGCGCTCGAACTCGGCCTGCGGCTCGGCGTGCCGTTTCGCGAGGGCTTCATCAAGAACCGCTACATCGGCCGCACGTTCATCATGCCGGGGCAGGCGATCCGCCGGAAGTCGGTGCGGCAGAAGCTGAACGCGATCTCGCTCGAGTTCAAGAACAAGAACGTGCTGCTGGTCGACGATTCGATCGTGCGTGGCACCACCAGCCAGGAGATCGTGCAGATGGCGCGCGACTCCGGCGCGCGCAAGGTGTTCTTCGCTTCCGCGTCACCGCCGGTGCGCTACCCCAACGTCTACGGCATCGACATGCCCTCGGCCACCGAGCTCATCGCGTCCGGACGCACTCCCGACCAGATCCGCGCGGCCATCGGCTGCGACGCGCTGATCTACCAGGATCTCGATGCGCTGGTGCACGACGTGCGCGCGGGCAACGAGCGCATCACGCAGTTCGAAGCTTCCTGTTTCAGCGGCCATTACGTGACCGGCGATGTCACGGCGGAGTATCTGGCCGGCGTGGAGGCGAGCCGCAATGACCGCGCACTGCGCGCGCAGGCGGAAACCAGCACACAGCTCGACCTCAATCTGGCCACGGTGGAGTGACGGTTGACAAGCCCGGACGATGCGATTAGTTTTTCTCCAGCGCCGATTTGATCCTCAGCTTGCGGGCGCAGGAACTTAAGACGGTTCCGAAATCCAGCTAAAGCGAATCCGAGCCCGCTTTCGCGCAAGCTGAGCGGGCTTTTTGTTTTCCGCGCGCCCGCGCGGAGGGAGTACGGAATGGAAGAGCCACTCGACATCGAAACCCTCGCGATCCGCGCGGGGGTTCACCGCACGCCATTCGGCGAACATTCGGAACCACTGTTTCTCACCTCGAGCTTCGTTTTCGCCAATGCCGCCCAGGCTGCGGCCCGCTTCGCGAATCAGGAGCCAGGCAACATCTATTCGCGCTTCACCAATCCATCCGTCACCGCGCTGCAGGAGCGGCTGGCGGCGATGGAAGGGGCGCAGGCGTGCGTGGCGACTTCTTCCGGCATGTCGGCGATTCTCGCCTGCTGCATGGGGCTCATGAAGGCGGGGGAGCACATCGTGTCCTCGCGCGGGATCTTCGGCGCCACGGTGCAGCTTTTCGACGGGATATTGCGCAAGTTCGGCGTCGAGACGACGTTCGTCTCCGGCACCGACGTCGCCGCGTGGCAGCGTGCCGTGCGGCCGAACACGAAACTCCTCTATCTCGAAACGCCCTCGAATCCACTCACCGAGATTTCCGACATCGCGGCGCTGAAGGAAGTGGCGCAGGCGGCAGGGGCGTGGCTGGTGGTGGACAATTGCTTTTGCACACCGGCCCTGCAGCGGCCGATCGAACTGGGTGCGGACATCGTCATCCACAGCGCGACCAAGTACCTCGACGGGCAGGGAAGGGTGCTCGGCGGCGCGGTGCTGGGTCCGCAGGCGCTCATCATGGACGGTGTGTTCGGCTTTCTGCGCACGGCGGGGCCGACGCTCTCGGCCTTCAACGCGTGGGTGATCAGCAAGGGGCTGGAGACGCTCAAGATCCGCATGGATGCGCAATCGGCCGCCGCGCTGGAGATCGCGCGCTGGCTGGAGGGTCGGCCCGGAGTCGAGCGCGTCTACTATCCCGGGCTGCCTTCGCACCCGCAGTACGCGCTCGCGCAGCGGCAGCAGAAAAGCGGCGGCGCGATCGTCTCCTTCGATGTGAAAGGCGGGCGCGAAGCGGCGTGGCAGGTGATCGATGCGACGCGGCTCATCTCGATCACGGCAAACTTGGGCGACACCAAGAGCACGATCACACATCCCGCGACGACGACCCACGGACGCATCTCCGCCGAGGCGCGCGCGGCGGCAGGGATCGGCGACGGACTGGTGCGGATCGCGGTCGGTCTCGAATCGGTGCAGGACTTGAAACGCGACATCGCACGCGGATTGACGTGAGCTTCACCGCCATGCCGATGCGGTGACGGAACGGTCATGGAGCGGGAATTTCGGCGCTTCGCGGATTTCTACCCGTTCTACCTGTCCGAGCATCGCAATCGGACCTGTCGGCGATTACACTTTGTCGGCAGCGCCCTGGTGCTCGTGACGATCGGCGTGGCGATCGCGACCGGCGATCTCCGCTGGCTAGCTGTCGCGCCGGTGTTGGGCTACGGCTTCGCGTGGGCGGGCCATCTCCTGTTCGAGAAGAATCGCCCGGCGACGTTCCGCTATCCGCTCTACAGCCTGATGGGCGACTGGGTCATGTTCCGGGACATCCTCACCCGGCGGATTCCATTTTGACTCTCTCCAAGATCACATCAGGAAGTGGGACCGAGGATTGTAAGTCTCAGATTCAAGGAGTAGACGATGAGCGCATCGTTCGAAGACTTCGATGTCGACTGCTTCAGAAAGCATCTCCTCGACAAGGCGCAGGAATTCGGCTTCGCCGAACCCAAGAAGAGCATCTGGGTCAACTACATGCTCTCCAGCGCCGAGAAGGACGATTTCTTTCGTACGGTGCTTCCTGATCTGAGCCTCGATGCCACCTCGCGGGATCGTGCCCTCGACATCGGCTGCGGCTACGGCAATCTGCTGCTGGTGCTGGCAAGTCACTTCAACCATCTGCATGGTGTCGAGATCATGCCGGAACGCGTGGAATGGGCGAGACGCCGCATTCCTGCCGCGGACATTGCGTGCGCCAGCGCCACGCACCTGGACTGGCCCGATGACTGGTTTGACCTGGTGACGTCCACCGACGTGTTCGAACATATCCCGGCGTCGGACCAAGTCGCGGCCGCTGCCGAAATGTTCAGGGTGACCAAGCCAGGCGGGCAGGGCTTCATCAAGGTTCCGAATCGCTTTCAGATAGTCGACGAGCACAGCTATGTCAAGTTTGCGACGTGGCTTCCTCACTCGATGCGAAGACGCTACGTTCACTGGAGGTCGGGCAAGCCGTGTCCCCAAGTCTGGCTGAAAACAGGATCCGGCTGGGCGCGACTGTTTCAGCGAGCCGGGTTCCAGGTTCTGGTGAAGCCCATCCCGACCAAGTATCCATTGCTTCCTTGCGGCTTCAACGTGTTTCTGCGCAAACCGCAGCTTTCCGCATCGGACTGAACTCGACTGGCACGCGTCGACTTCTCTGGTGATCGATGTCACGCGGCGGCCGCGCCCGTCGCGTACCTGAATGCTTCGCGGCACTGCAATCCGGTGGGATTGAGCAACGGCGCGCAGCAGTCTGCCTGACGGATCGCGAGCGGCAATTCCGTGCAGGCGAGCACGACGGCATCGACCGACTCCGCGTGTTTCTCGATGAGCGCGGCGAGGTCGGCGCGATGCGCGTCCCGCATCGTCCCGCGCGCGAGCTCGCTCTGGATCTCCTGGATGCGCGCACGGTCCGTCTCCTCCGGCGTCGCCACCTGCAGACCGAAACGTTCGAGTCCGCGCTGGTAGAAACCGTCCTCCATCGTGAACTTCGTTCCCAGCAGCAGTAGCCGCTGACAGTGCATCGCGCAGGCGGCCTGGCCGGTGACCGCGACGGCGTGGAATACCGGTATCGACAGCGCGAGCCTGCCGGCGATGACATCGAACGCCTTGTGCAGGGTGTTGTTGCAGATCACCAGGCAGTCCGGGCCGAGCGCTGCGAACGCGCTGATCTCGCGTTCCAGCAGCTCCGGAATCTCGGCCCATCGCTCGTGATACCGACTCTTGATCTCGTGATAGTCGATGCTGCGCAGAAGCAGGCTGGCGCTGTGAAATCCGCCGAGCTC
>JAEUMW010000054.1 GCA_016791345.1 Betaproteobacteria bacterium
GAGGAACTCGGTCCGACGTTCATCAAGCTCGGCCAGGTGCTCGCGACCCGCGTCGACCTCTTTCCTCCGCACTGGATCACCGAGTTCGAAAAGCTGCACAACGACGTCGCGCCGGTTCCCTTCGAGCAGCTGCTGCCCGAGATCGAGCGCACCCTGGGTCGGCCTCCGCAGGAAGTCTTCAAGGAGCTCGACACAACGCCGCTCGCCTCCGCATCGATCGCGCAGGTGCATCGTGCCTGGCTCGAGGACGGCACACCGGTCGTCGTCAAGATCCGTCGCCCGGGCATCCGCACCAAGATCGAGGCGGATCTGCGCATCCTCCTCAACATCGCGGATCTGATCGAATCCGAGATGCCGGAAGCGCGTCGCTATCAGCCGAAGCAGATCGCCAGTCAGTTCGCGCGTTCGCTCGAACGCGAGCTCGACCTCGCGCGCGAGGCGCGCAACATCGAGCGCTTCCGCAAGAACTTCGAGGGCAGTCCGTATGTGGTGATGCCGGCGGTGTACCGCCAGTGGACGAGCGAAGTCATGAACGTCCAGGAGTACGTCGACGGCATTTCGGCCACCGATCAGGCCGCGGTCGCCGCCGCCGGGCTGGATCGCAGACTGCTCGCCGCGCGCGGTTCGGAAGCGGTGCTGAAGATGATCCTGGTGGACGGCTTCTTCCAGGCCGATCCGCATCCGGGCAATGTCTTCTACCTGCCCGGCAACCGCCTCGTCATGATCGACTTCGGCATGGTCGGTCGCCTGAGCCTGGAGCGCCGCAACCAGGTGGTCGATCTGCTGGCCGGGGTCGCGCAGATGGATCAGGAACCGATGGTCGACGTGCTGCTCGACTGGGCCGGCGACGCCTCGGTGGACGAGGCCAAGCTCGCTGCCGACGTGAACGAACTCGTCGCGGAGTACGAAGGCGTGCCGCTGAAGGACGTGCGACTGGCGACGATGATCAAGCAGTTCGCCGCGATCATCCGCGAGCACTCCATCGTCATGCCTTCCGATCTCACGCTCATGTTCAAGGCGATGATCACGATGGAAGGCCTGGGGCGGCAGTACGATCCCGACTTTCGCGTGGTCGATCACCTGCAGCCGCTGTTGCGGCGGGTATTGAGCGAGCGCTACCGCCCGGATCAGATCGTCAAGCGCGGTCGCGGCACGCTCAACGACTTCTTCAACGTCGTCCAGGGTGTTCCGCGCGACCTCGCGCGCCTGCTGCGCGACGCCCGGCGCGGCAAGATCCGGGTCGACATCGATCTCAAGCGGCTCGATCAGTTCGGCCGGAAGCTGCACCGCACGATCGACCGCGCGACGATGGGCATCATGACGGCGTCGCTCGTGATCGGATCGGCGATCGTGATGAACGTCCCCGAGGGGCCGATCGTGATGGGTGTGCCCGTGCTCACCGCGGTGGGCCTTGCGGGATACGTGGTCGCGTTCATGAACAGCCTGTGGATCATTCTCGGCATCTGGCGGTCGGGCAAGGAATAGTTCGTTGCGTCAGGACAGGGCCTTCAGGACCTGCAGCAACATCTGGCCGATCGGCACCTGGATGCTGACGACGACAAGGACCGGAATCAGTGCCGGCACCAGCACGGCGAGCAGCGTCGACTTGCCGATGGGCAGCGGGCGCATCTTCTGCACCGCCTCGTAGATGGCCTGCACGTCCGCCACCGGGCCGATCTCCGGCGCAGACATGAGCGCATCGTCCACGACCGGCTTCTTCTCGATCCAGCGGCGATGCACGATGCGGCCGTGTTCGGCGACGAGGGCGCCATAGTCGAGAAGCGCAGCGCGCTTCGTACGGCGCAACGGCCCGCCGAACACCGCCAGCGGTGCCAGGACAACGACTGCGATCAGGACCACGAAAGCTGCGACCGGCACCTTGAGGTCGCTCACGTTCATGCCGTGGTACATGACGTTGTGCCCCCATCCCGCGGCGAACACCGCCGACAGCGCCAGGATGACGAGCGCGAAAGCCACCGGGACGGACTCCAGGAAGCCGAGCCCGCCCAGCCGATCGGGATGTGTCGGCACGAGCGAAAGCGGAAGTGCGGCGATGCGCTTGAAGAGCACGAAGCCGAGCAGGATGCGCCACAGCCACGCCAGCGCCAGCGTGAGGTAGATCGGGCGCGCCACGTACAGATACCACCAGCCGCCGAAACCCACACCGCGGGAGTGCGCCGCGTCTTCCGCCCAGCGCAAGTCGTGGCCCTGGTGCGTATCGGGGGCAAGAACGGTCCACGCCAAGGCGACGGCGAAGATCACCACCCAGGGAAGCGTCCGGTCGCGCAGCCGCTTCACGCCTTCCAGCGTCTTCACGAAAGCCGTGACGTCGGTCACCACGCCAGCACGGACGAACTGCGGCAGGAGCCGATACAGGGTCGCCTGCGCCATCCCTTCCGCCAGCACGAGCAGCGGGATGGCCACGAGGCAGCGCACAGTCACGCCGAAATGCTGCAACAGCGGTTCGTCTACGGCGCCCGATACGGCGCGGCCGGCAAGCGCCACCCACACCGCAATCGGCACCCAGGTGACGAGCGCGTACGCCAGCGCTCGCCGCAGCACGCCGAGCCCCGAGCGCGGCACCAGTCCAATAGCTCGTTGGACACGGAAAAACAGATCATCGCGGACCAGGGAGACAGAAAATGTCTCCGCATCCGCGCTGTTCCGGACGCTTCCCGTCGCCGTCATCGACTCCGCAGGCAGACGCTGCGCGAGGCCACGGACGATTACTTGGCCGGCTCGACGCTGATGGCCAGCGCCTCACTGAAGGTGACTTCGACCTGGTCGCCCTTCTTGAGGCCGCGGATGAACGCGATCGCCTTCGGATCCTTGACCTTGAGACGACGGTTGTAGCCGCGCGGTCCGGTGACCTCGATGGTGTTGGCATAGGGGTCGACGTCGTACACGGTGACGGTCGTCCTGATCTGCTGCTCGACCCCGGCCGCCGGCCGTTCACCCGGGGCCGCGCGTGCAACCGCCGTGTCGGCCTGCACACCGGCGACGCCAGTGCCGGGCTTCACCACTTCGGCAGCGAAGCCCTCGGTGAAGCGAACGACCACTCGATCACCCGGCTTCACCTGCGCCAGGTTGCGCACCTCGGGTCCGACCTTGACGAGCATCTGGTGCGCTTGCGCATCGCGCAGCACGACCTCCCGCGTCGATTGGTCGATTGCTTCCACGGTCGCGGTCGCCTCGACCGTTTCCGACAAAGCGAGCGGCTTGGGTGGCTGTGGCGCGCAGGCAGTCAGCAGGATCGCGACACTGGCGATCGCGAGAGTGGAACGAAAGGTGGGGAAGCTTGCTTTTTTCATGAGTCGCCGTCTCGTTATGAGGTGAAGCCATGAGGGTCCGGCACCTTGCACGGGGCGCTTGTGACAGCGGGCCGACCCGTGTCGGCCACCAGACCCGAAGCTGCGGATCGATCAGTTGAGGTCCTTGTCTTTCCAGACTTTGGTGCCCGCAACCGCACCGCCGGCCTGCAGACCCGTGCTCGTCAACGTATACACCTTGCCGCCCGTGAAAGCCCCGGCCCCAGCGCCCGCCTCGACGGTCTTTTCGCCTGTCCCGGCCCCGGCCGCTGCCGAAGCCCCCGCCTCCCAGCCGGAGTCAATGAAGCTCTGCATGGCCTTGGCATCCTTGAATACGAACAGATAGCTCGTCTCCGACGCACCGATCTGCACACCCGCGCTCGCCTGCGCCATGTCCATGAAAGTGTCCTTCTTCGTCTTGTTGTCGTGGACCACGCCCGACCCACCGGCGCCCCCTACCACGAACGACAAGCCATAGGTTCCGAAGACACCATAACCAGCCGCCTTCGCGACTTCGGCCTTGAGCTTTGGGGACGCTTTGTAGAAGGCATTCAGCGTCGTATTCGCCTTGCCACGAATCTCCGCCTGCTT
The DNA here is from genome assembly GCA_016791345.1 of Betaproteobacteria bacterium. Classification (NCBI taxonomy): domain Bacteria; kingdom Pseudomonadati; phylum Pseudomonadota; class Betaproteobacteria; species Betaproteobacteria bacterium. The sequence goes on from JAEUMW010000054.1 coordinate 3,900, forward strand.
CTTCGCCTTCTCGCCGCTATCGGCAAACGCGGATGCAGCCGCAAATGACAGGGCCATGAGTCCGACGGTGAAAAGTCTCTGCAGTCGCATACGATTTCCCTCTTATGGCCGGCAGACATGGGCACGCTCTCTCGTCGCCGGCTTCGAGAACGAGAAGGAACGCCTTCCAGACAGCGTCGTTTGCCTCATGGCGATTTCTTCAGCAGGAGCACCTTGAAGCACGCGCATGATGCCGCGCATTGCCTGCAGCATGCAACGCAAAAATTCGAACTCAATGCGAAGAGCCATGCGGACCCCGCAGAACTGATGCAGTCCCCGATCTTCCGCGCGTTACGCCGAGGCGACTGTCACCCGCTTGCGACGCCAGGCGAGATACGGGATCGCGACCAGCGTGCTAACTACGACATATAGAAGCATCGTGCCGCCGAAATGCTCTTCGGGAAAAACTGCCGAGGCTGCCGCAAACGCGATCCCTGGATGCCGGCACGCGGTCGACAGCGCGAGGACGACCGCATGTTCTGGATCCGGACCGCCCAGCAGGTGCCCGACCAACAGCCCGACGACGACGAAGGCGACAATGGCCACGACCGTGCCATCACCCACCGCCGCCCAGACGGCCCCCAAGGTCGCAACCAGCAGAGCAATGATCGCAAGCGCCAGCAGCACGTTTGCACCGATGCGCACCGGCGTACCAAGCCGGTCCGCCGCAGTCGGCCATCGCGCCCGAAGGAGCATGCCGGCTGCGAGCGGCACTACCACGGCGACGAGGACGATGCGCGCAATAGGTGCGGCGGGCACGGCGAACGTCTTGTCGAAGACGGGTCCGACGAACTCGGCGGCAAGTGGCACGGAGCCGACGGCGAGCACCGCCATCAGCGCCATCAATCCCAGCCCGTACGAGGAATGGCCCCCGGCCTCGGTTTCCTTCCTGGGTAGCAGCGGCGGTACCGGTGAAATAGCCAGCGCGACGAGAACGACTTCTACCGCATGCGGCAGGTCCAGAAGGCGTGCGCATACGACAGCGAGCACTGGCATGACCACGAAGACGGCAGCGAGCGACCGGAACAGCAGGCCTGGCTGGCGCATGACATAGATCAGGTCGCTCCATGCGGTCTCCAGGCCGAATCGGAACACCGTGCAGACGATGCTCACCTGAAGCGCCAGCATGACGAGTTGTTTCAAGTCCATAAGCGATTGGCAGCGTGCGGCGGCGACCTCGCCAGCCACTCCTCCGTCGAGTGCGATTTTCGGGTTTGCCTCATCCGCCTGGGTGGCAGTTGCTGCAGAAGACGCCGCGGGCCATCGCGAAACATACCGTGCCCACACTCCCCGAACCAGTGAATGGACGCGCGGGGACAGGACGCCCTTGGAGGGCGCCCCGTGCATGTCGGATTGTCAGCGGCCACCCCCTCCGGCGGCCGCTGTCATCTTCTCGATCACCTGGTCGACGCCGAAGCTCGCCGCCTTCTGCCGCGGCGGGAAGTCCCTGAAGGTCTGCAGGAACTCCGCGACGCCGGCCTGCGCCGGCACGAGAAGGAAGACATGATCGAAGATCCAGTCGTAGTACGTGTTGGACGTGATATCTGCCCGCTCGTATGGGTCGGTGCGCAGGTTGAAGATCTTCGGCACCCGCAGCGTGACCAGCGGCTCGGCCCAGATCTGCAGCGTCCCCTGGACGCGCTGTTCCATGAACACGACCTTCCAGTTGTCGTAGCGCAGGCAGGCGAGATCGCCGTCGTCGGTGAAGTAGAGGAACCCCTTGCGCTCAGGCTTCGGCGACTTGCCGCTCAGGTACGGCACCAGGCTGAAGCCGTCGAGGTGCACCTTGAAGGTCTTGCCGTTCGCCTTGTGGCCCTTCTTGAGCTTCTCCTTGATGTCGGGGTCGCCAGCGGCATCGACGATGGTCGGCAGCCAGTCGAGGTGGCTGACGATATCGTTGGACACCGTGCCCGGCTTGATGACGCCGGGCCAGCGCACCATGCACGGCACGCGGTAGGCGCCCTCCCAGTTCGAGTTCTTCTCGTTGCGGAACGGCGTCATGCCGGCATCCGGCCAGGTGTTCATGTGCGGGCCGTTGTCGGTGCTATACATCACCATCGTGTTGTCGGCAATGCCCAGCTCGTCGACCAACGCCAGCATCTCGCCGATGTGCTTGTCGTGTTCGATCATGCAGTCGTGGTAGTCGGACTGCCAGCGCCCTGCCTGGCCGCGGATGCGGTCCTCGATGTGGGTGCGCAGGTGCATGTGCGTCGCGTTGAACCACACGAAGAAGGGCTTGCTGTCCTGGTGCGCCTTGCGGATGAAGTCCTTCGCCGCATTCATGAACTCGACATCGCAGGTCTCCATCCGCTTCTTGGTCAGCGGCCCGGTGTTCTCGATCTTCTGGCCGCCCTTGCCGTCGGACCAGCAGTGCAGCACGCCGCGCGGGCCGTACTTCTTCTTGAAGTCGGGGAAGTCCTTCTCGTTCGGGTAATCGGGCAGCTCGGGCTCCTCCTCGGCGTTCAGGTGATACAGGTTGCCGAAGAACTCGTCGAAGCCGTGCATCGTCGGCAGGTGCTCATCGCGGTCGCCGAAGTGGTTTTTGCCGAACTGGCCGGTGGCGTAGCCCAGGTCCTTCAGCAGCTCGGGGATATTCGGGTCCTCGGCGCGCATGCCGAGCTCGGCGCCCGGCAGGCCGACCTTGGTCAACCCAGTGCGCAGGCCGCATTGCCCGGTCATGAACGAAGCCCGGCCCGCCGTGCAGCTCTGCTCGGCGTAGTAGTCGGTGAAGAGGATGCCCTCCTCGGCGATGCGGTCGATGTTGGGCGTGCGGTAGCCCATCAACCCCTTGGTGAAAATGCTGAGGTTCGACTGGCCGATGTCGTCGCCCCAGAGGATCAGAAAATTCGGCTTCTGCTGCTTCGCCATGCGCGCCTCCTTTTTGAACTTTGTGGTAATCACCTCGCGTTGCCGCGCCTGAAAAGCCGTCTTGACCGGAGAACCTCTGCGCTGCACCCGACCCGACCGCTCACATGCACGCGCGCCGGCGGGGGTGGCAAGCGGCGTTGCCAGAGCGGCAGCGAGGCTTACTAGGAAGGATAGGACAGCGGGCGACGGTTTGCTATCCGAATCCCGAAGGCGATGAGCGCGCGAAGATGGACGCGCTCGCCGGCAGGAACCCGCCCGCAGCCGGCGGATGTCACAACTGCAAAACCAAGCTCAAGAACGCGAACACGCCCAGCACGGCAACGAAGCTAGCAACCCAGAGGGCAAGATTCCATTGCGGCGCCAAGCCGTGCTCGCGCAATGCGCGCACGCGGCGTTGATGTTGGACCACGGCCAGCACGAGCGAGATCGTCCCTATCGCGATCATGACCAGTCCAACAGTGTCCGATGTCCACGCGCGGCCAAACACCCCGACCACTGAAGCGCCGCGCTGCTCCGCGAGGTATTGGAAGAACTTCGCCAGCGTGAAGCCGAAGCCGATCAGCGAAAGCGAGGTCCGCAGCCAGGCCATCAACGTTCGCTCGAACGCGAGAAAGCTGCGTTCGACCGCGAGCGAGGTACGCTGCTGTGCGAGCCGGGTGCCGCGGTCGGGCACCGACTCGGTTTCA
>JAEUMW010000055.1 GCA_016791345.1 Betaproteobacteria bacterium
CGACCTGGACCTGAAAAGCATCGTGCGGGAAGGGATAGAGCTGTTCGATGCGGACGATCGCGGTGTCGGTCACGCCAAGCTCGCGCCGCCGTGCCAGCGTTTCGTAGTACACCTTGCCGCTGCACAGGATGAGCCGCTTGATGTTGTTGGGATCGAGGTCCTCGCGCTCACCGATCACCGTCTGAAATTCTCCATGCACGAGATCGTCGAGGCTGGATACCGATTCCTTGTGACGCAGCATGCTCTTCGGCGTCATGATGATGAGCGGCTTGCGGTATGCGCGCACCATCTGCCGACGCAGCAGATGGAACATCTGGGCCGGCGTCGACGGCATTACCACCTGCATGTTGTACTGCGCGCACAACTGGAGGTAACGCTCGGGCCTGGCCGAGGAGTGTTCCGGGCCCTGCCCCTCGTAGCCGTGCGGCAGCATCATCACCAGTCCGCAAAGCCGGCCCCACTTGGCTTCGCCGGAGCTGATGAACTGATCGACCACGACCTGGGCGCCGTTCGCGAAATCGCCGAACTGCCCCTCCCAGATCACCAGCTCGTCCGGCGCCGCCGTGGCGTAGCCGTACTCGAAACCGAGCACGGCCTCCTCGGAGAGCACCGAGTCGATGACGAGGAAGTCGGCCTGACCCTCCGCGATGTGCTGGAGCGGGATGAAGGTCCCATCGTCCCAGCGCTCCCGGTTCTGGTCGTGCAGCACGGCATGGCGATGGAAGAACGTGCCGCGTCCGCAGTCCTGGCCTGAAAGACGCACCGGATAACCCTGCTTGAGCAGAGAGGCGTAGGCAAGATTCTCCGCCATGCCCCAGTCGAGCGGCAGTTTGCCCTCGCCCATGGCCTTGCGGTCGGCGATGATCTTGTCGACGCGCGAATGCAGCTTGAAGTCGGGCGGAACCGTGGTCAGCTGCCGGGCAAGGAACGCAACTTCGTCCTCGCTCACGCGCGTGTCCGCCGCTGCCGTCCATTCCGTGCCGACATAAGGCTGCCAGTTCACCGCAAACTGCGGCTTGTGGTCGAACAGCACGAACTTGTTGGTATGCTCGCCCGCCTCCAGCGTCTGGCGGTAGGCCTTCACCATCTCGTCGCCCTCGCCTGCGCCAATCACGCCTTCGCGCTCGAGACGGTCCGCGTAGACTTTGCGGGTGCTCGGGTGCTTCGCGATCTTCTTGTACATGAGCGGCTGCGTGACGAGTGGCTCGTCCTGCTCGTTGTGTCCCTGGCGGCGGTAGCACACGAGGTCGACCACGACGTCCTTGCCGAACTGCATGCGGAAATCGAGTGCGATTTCGGTGACCATCACCACCGCGTCCGGATCATCGCCGTTCACGTGGAAGATCGGGCACTCCACCATCTTGGCGACGTCGGTACAGTAAAGCGTCGAGCGGGTGTCGCGCGGATCGGACGTCGTGAATCCGATCTGGTTGTTGATGATGATGTGCACCGTGCCGCCGGTACCGTAGCCGCGCGTGCCGGAGAGATTCAGCGTCTCCATCACCACGCCCTGGCCGGCGAAAGCGGCATCGCCATGGATCAGGACCGGCAGCACCTGCTTGCCCTGGATGTCGTGCCGACGATGCTGGCGCGCCCGCACCGAGCCCTCGACCACGGGATTCACGATCTCCAGATGCGAGGGGTTGAAGGCAAGGGTCAAGTGCATCGGACCGCCCGGCGTCGTGATGCCGGACGAGAAGCCCTGGTGATACTTGACGTCCCCCGACAACAGCGCCTGGCTGTGCTTGCCCTCGAATTCCGCAAACAGGTCCTGCGGCATCTTGCCGAGGGTGTTCACCAGCACGTTGAGCCGGCCGCGGTGGGCCATGCCGATGACGGTTTCCTGAATGCCCTTGGCGCCGGCCTGCTGCAGCATGTGGTCGAGCAGCGGGGTGAGAGATTCCCCCCCCTCGCCGGAGAAGCGCTTCTGCCCGACGAACCGCGTATGCAGATAACGCTCGAGCCCCTCTGCCGCCGTCACCCGCTCGAGCAGCCAGCGGCGGAACTCGGGCGCGTACTGCGGACGACCGTGCACGCTTTCCAGATGCGCCTGGATCCAGCGCTTCTGCGGCGTATCGGTGATATGCATGTACTCGGCACCGATGCTGCCGCAATAGGTCTCCTGCACCGCCTTGATGATCTCGCGCAGCGGGAGCTGATCCGGCCCCACCAGCGAGCCGGTATTGAAGGTGGTGCCCATGTCCTCGGTCGTGAAGCCGTAGTGCGCCGGATCGAGTTCGGGCAGGTACGGCTTCTCGGCACGCCCGAGCGGGTCCACATTGGCGTGACGCACGCCGAGGAAGCGATAGGCATTGATGAGCTGCAGCACCGAGACCTGCTTGCGCTCGATGGTCGGCAAATCTTCCTGCGCCTGCCGCGGCACGCTGGGCCGCGTGCGTGCCAGGGCTTCGAAGGCGGCTACGATCGGCCCGTGCGCCACCTCGCGCCCGCCGGCGGGTCGTGCCAAAGTGTCGAAATGCTGCCGCCACGCCGGATCGACGGAATCCGGATCGTGCAGGTACTGCTCGTACAGATCCTCGATGAAGGCGGCATTGCCGCCGGACAGGTACGAACTACTGAACGCGTCCTGAAACATGGAGACCTCCTCCGTGCTTTCTCTTGTATGGGTCCCGGACAGCGATCCGGGACCTTTTGTCATTTCTTGCCGTTGGCTACGTCGCGTCGGGGTGCGCCGATATAGAGCTGACGCGGGCGGCCGATCTTGTAGTCCGGATCGGCGATCATCTCGCTCCACTGCGCAATCCAGCCCACCGTGCGCGCCATCGCAAAGATCGCCGTGAACATCGACACCGGAATCCCCAGCGCCTTCTGCACGATCCCCGAGTAG
>JAEUMW010000056.1 GCA_016791345.1 Betaproteobacteria bacterium
GAATCGGGGGTACCCGATTGCCGGTGTCCAGTTCGCTACCCAGGTTGACGGCGAGTACGCACTGATCACGCAGGGGTTCGAGCTGGCGGAGGGTGCAGCCCCGCCGTCCTGGCTCGATCCCGAGCGCGGCGGACGTGCCGATCCCGGGCTTTTCCACACCGTTTTCCTGCCGGCCCGCAAGCTCGCGGACATCGGCATGCTTACCGCCGTTCCGCACGGCAGGAGGTCTCTCGTGTTGAAGAAAGTGGGTCCCAAGCTGGCCGCCCTGGCCAGCATGACGAAGCTCGGCCAGCAGCCGCGCTTTCAGCGGCGCTGGGAGCGTCTGCTCTCGACGCTGGATGCGGTCAAGGCGTGGTCGGACGAAGTCGATGGTGAGCAAAGCCGCCTCACGCTGGTCCGCGACTTCGGGTCGAACCCTGGCGATCTTGCCATGTACAAATACGTTCCCGCGCGGTTGCCGGCGTCAGCGCCGCTGGTGGTGGTCCTGCACGGCTGCACCCAGAGTGCTGCCTCGTATGACAAGGGCAGCGGCTGGTCGGCGCTTGCCGACCGCTACGGTTTCGCCTTGCTGCTGCCGCAACAGGGCTGGAAGAACAATCCGCTGCGCTGCTTCAACTGGTTTCGTCCGGAGCACACCGGGCGCGACCGCGGCGAAGCCTTGTCGATAAAACAGATGATCGACCGCATGCTCGCCGATCACGATCTCGACCGCACCCGCGTGCACGTCACGGGGCTTTCCTCGGGCGGTGCGATGACGGCCGTCATGCTTGCTACCTACCCGGACGTGTTCGCCGGCGGCGCCGTCCTCGCCGGCGTGCCTTACGGCGCAGCGAGCGGTGTCGGGGATGCGTTCGAGGCCATCTTCCAGGGCCCTGCGCGCACGCCGGAGGCTTGGGGTGACATCGTGCGCGGCGCTTCCTCGCACCGCGGGCCGTGGCCGAAGGTGTCCATATGGCATGGCGACTCGGACAAGTCCGTCAATCCGGCGAATGCGGAGGAGACCGTCAAGCAGTGGGCGAACGTGCACGGCCTTCCCGTCGCCCACACCATCGACATGCCGGTCGACGGCCATCGCAGACGCGTGTGGCAGGATGCGCAGGGGCAGGATCTGATCGAGTCGTACACGATTGCGGGAATGGCGCACGGCGCGGCGGTCGATCCGGGCAGCGCTGCACATCAGTGCGGCACCGCGGCACCCTTCTTCAACGCGGCGGGCATCTCGTCGAGTTATCGGATCGCGAGCTTCTGGGGACTGGTGGGCGAGCGGCTGGACACTGCCGTGGCCGAGGATGCGCCGCAGGAAGCCGGGACGACGCGGCAAGCCGATGATCCTGCCCACACCGGCGCGGGGGAGCAGGAGGAGCCGAAGACCGTGGGCGCAGGTGAGGCCGCAGCCGGTGGGCACCGCATCGACGTCGATGGGATGGTCGCGAAGTCGCTCGAAATGGCGGGACTGCTGCGGGGACGGCAGAAGGGATCGTCGGGTCAGGGCGGGAAAGGCACGTCGCCGCTCGGGCTCGATGTGCACAACATCATCGCCACTTCGCTGGAGGCGGCCGGTCTGCTCAAGAGCGGCAGCCGCAGCGCAACGCGCTCCAGCAGCGGCGCACCCTTCGGCATCGACGTGCCGCGTATCATCGCGACCGCGCTCGAAGCGGCCGGAGTGCTCGACACTTCCGGCACAGGCACGCCCGCCGCGTCAGGCAGTGCGAGGAGCCTTGCCGGATCCGGCTGGGAAGGCGAAGGCTGGGAACTGCTGCACGACGAGGCGCGGGCCTTCCGTGGCGGTCCGATGCTGCATGCGCGGGTGACTTCCGGCGACGCCGCCGCTCTCGGCAGGCAGGTTCGATCGGCGTCGAAGCAGATGACGTTCGGTGCGGCGCCGGAGCTCACCTATGTGCGACGGATCGCGCTCTCCGCGGCTGCCAATCCCTATGCGCGTACGAGCTTCCGCATCCTGGTCGACGGCGTGGCGGTGGACGAGGTGTCCGCGGTCGGCATGGACTACTCCGAAAGCGAATGGACGCGGCGCACGGGCGTCGACCTCGCGCAGTTTGCCGGGCGCACCGTGACGGTCACGCTGGAGGTTGCGGCAGCGACCAACGCGCGCAACGAGGTGGATGCGGAAGTGTGGCTGGACGAGATCGCCGTGGACAATGCCACGGCGATGGAACCCGCCTGAGCCGGGCGAGGCGCCCGGCTGCGACTGGAGACGGGAGAGGGCGGGGACCCCCTCCCGTCGCTCGATGCGCGGGATCAGACCGTTGCGAGCTCGGTCTGCGAGATGTCGATCTGGAACTTGACCGGACCACGCGCCGGCTTGCCCGTGGCGTCGACGAACTCGCCGTTCACCGGTGCCTTCTTGGCATAAGGGCTCGTCAGGATGGCGACGTGCCCGCCGTAGAAGGCCACCGACTCGACGACACCCGATCCGTCCAGGAACTTGTTCGCCGCAGTCGCGCATGCCGGGGTGACCAGGTCGTCCTTGATCGCATAGTTCTGGTACCAGGGCACTTTGAGTTCGATCAGGTCCTTGACGTTGAGCGGCTTCCCATAGAGCTCCACGGGCAGGGTACCGTCCTCGGCGATGGGCTGCTGGAACGTGCACGAACTCATCTTCGCGATCTCGAGGGGCAGGTGCACACGTTCCCGCAGCAGCCAGCGAAAGAGAGCGGCCGGCGTCTTTCCCGGATTGAGCGATGTGGCCCGATGCAAAGATGCCTGATCCAGGACCTTGACCAGCGGGGTTTCGCGGTCGATCGCCACCAGGCGCATGCCGAGACTCAGCAGATAACCGTTGGCGACGCGCTTGCCGTTGGGAAGCGTGGTCGTGATGAAGTCGTGGTGCAGGTTCGGCATGCCGGAGATGGCGTCGCTGTAGGTCCCATCGACCGGCGTCACGTTGGTGATGAGCGCGTCGCAAACCCCCTGGAGCTTGCCCGACAGGATGTTCATGAGCGAGATGTAGCCGCCCTGGCAGGTGCCGTTCAGGGTGACGTTCTTGCCGCCGTTCAATTCCTTGATCTTCGCGCAGAGCTGGTACGTCTGGTCGCAGTCTCCCTCCGGCGTCATGGCCTGCACCTTCTCGTGGGTGAGGATGTCCTTGACCACTCGCACGTAGGTGGGCACGCCCTCGTTCGCGAACGAGTGCGCGTAGCTCTTGTTCTCGTGGGGAAGGAACGACAGGATGTGCACGCCGAGCATGTACGGCGGGATCAGCATCATCGGCTTGACGTCGGTGCGGACCTTGACGTCCTTCTTGAGCGGAAGTACTTGATAGAGCAGGAAGGAATCAGTTTCGTGAACAAGCTTGTACGTGTCGGCGTTGAAGTGAAATCCGAACTCGTCCTTGATCTTCTCGATCTGCTCGGTGAAGTTCGCCACCGCCTCCATGACCTCTGCTTCACGGCGCATGAAGCCGGAGAGCTTCTCGCCCTCGGCGCGGGCGACCGTGTTGATGAGCGCACGGGTACCTTCCTCGAGCTGGTCGAAGGCGAACCCTGCGAGCTTCTCCTGCGCGCCCATCAGCCCCTTGCGGACCATCGACACGTTGTGACCGGCGACCTCGAAGGTTTCCATGAGGCTGAGCGGGTTGTCCTTGGCCGCCTGCAGGGCGATGTGCGCGGCCACGAACAGATTGTCGTTGAACTCGCTGACCTCACGATTGGTCGCGCGCAGCAGCGCCAGCAGGTAGCGCAGCCAGCTCACCGCAAAATCGGGCGTCTCTTTGAGAAGTGCAAACATCTTATGGTTACCTCCGCAGGTCGAAGAGCGATCGCACCCGCGCGCGGACCGCGATCGCAGTGGTTGTTTTACGAGAATGGTGTTCTCAGAACCTCGTGTCCCGTCCCTTTTGCGGCGCCGCTTCGAGGCTTCCGTTCACCTCAAAACGGCTCGCACCGGCCTCTGTTGGGGGGTCGGTTCGTGCACCGCACAATTCGTAAGATTACTCCAAAACCGGTGCGCGTCTACCACACATTGAAGGTTGTTTGAGGAGCGTCAAGTGCGCTGTCCGGGCGGGGGGTGTACCGCTTTTCAGGCACTTCTGAGAAGCTCTGAATAGTCAGTTGATTGGAAGATTTTCCTGAGAAATGGAATGAATGAAAATACCCGAGCGGAAACGTCATAAATGAGCCCGGTTTCAAGCTTCCTGGAGGAAGGTCCGAACGTGTGCAACCTGGGCATCGTCCATCAGCATCGGCGCGTGTCCCACGCCTGCGATTTCGATCACCTGCGGACGTGGTCCGCGCGCTGCCATCTCCCGCGCCGTCTCGCGACTCAGGACATCCGAAGTCTCGCCGCGCAGGACGCGCGTGGGGCAGCGGATTGCGTCATAGATCGGCCACAGTTCGTAGTCCTTGCCTTCGCCCATGGTCGCGCGGAAGGGCTCGGCGATGCCGGGATCGTAATGGAGGTCGAACTTGCCGTCGGTGGCCGGCCTGACCGAATGCTCGGCGAGGTGCCGCCACTGGGCGTCGGTGAGCGGACCGAAAGGGGCGGCGACGAGGCGGACGTAGGCTTCCGCCTGGTCCACCGAGTCGAAGCGCGGGCCCTTGCCGACGTATTCACTGATGCGGGCGATGGACTCCGCGGTCACCACCGGGCCGACGTCCACCAGCAGCAGACGGCGGATCGGCGTGCGTGCCTGGGCGGCCAGCGCCATGCCGATCAGGCCGCCCATCGACGTGCCGACCCAGTCCACGCCGTCGACGTCCAGCCGTGCCAGCAGCGTCACCATGTCGGCGGCGTACTGTGGCACGCCGTAGAGGGACTTGTTGGCGAGCCAGTCGCTGCGACCGCGGCCGACCACATCCGGGCACACCACGCGGTAGTCGGCGGCCAGCGCCGCGGCCAGGAAGTCGAAATCGCGACCAGAGCGGGTGAGCCCGTGAACGCAGACGACCACCTTCGGATTGCGCGGGTCGCCCCATTCGACATAGGCCACGTCGTGCAGGCCGGCGGGGCTCAGGCACTGGACTTTGCGTTGGCGCAGGGTGGCGGTCATGGGCGGCTCCGCAGGCGGTCGGTCGATGAAAAGTGCGCGATTGTACTCGCTGTCGCCGGCGGGCGGGTTGCCCGTGAGGCGAATAAAATGCGAGACAGAAACGAGGGTCGTCCGGGTACCGCCGGCAGAAGCGGAAATGCCCAGGCGGCCGGCAACCGTAAAGGGAGAGGACCATGCTGCAACTCGCGACGCTGATCGCCCACCACGCCCGATTCCGTCCGTTCGAGACCGCCGTCGTCGTCGGCACGGAGCGTCTCACCTGGCGCGAATTCCACGACAGGGTCGAGCA
>JAEUMW010000057.1 GCA_016791345.1 Betaproteobacteria bacterium
GGCGCCGACCCTCCCATGCCGCCATACCCGCTCACGGCCGGCTGCTGGACCGGCGGCGCCATGAGCTCGTTGCGCAGCTCGCGCACCATCTGGAACTGCTGAAACACGGCCTGCTGCTCCTGCTGGACCAGGGCGAGCTCGTCGCGGATGCGCTTGGCCGGGTCCGCCTGCGCGAGCGTCGCAGCCGGGATCATCACGGACAGCACGCAGAGCGTCACCGCGAGCCGGAGGTGCCAGCGGCGACCGATGGACGCGGGAGAACGGGTGAACATGGCAATCATCGCTTTCGACGCGGAACGCGCCCCACGGACGGCAAACGGCGATTAGAACGCAATCCGCAGCCGGTCGCCACCCGCCGCGTCAGATCTCGACCTGCGTGCCCAACTCGACGACGTTCTCCGTCGGAATCCGGAAAAAGTCGGTGGCATTCTGCGCGTTGCGCGACATGAGCGCGAACAGCTTCTCGCGCCAGACCGCGATTCCCGGCTGCAGACTCGGCAGGATCGTTTCGCGGCTCACGAAGAACGACACCTGCCTCAGGTCGACCGGGAACTCGCTGCTGCGGCAGCACTCGAGCGCTGCGGGCACGTTCGGCGCCTCCATGAAGCCGTAGCGGATGAGCAGCCGGAAGAAGCCCTTGCCGAGCGGGATAAGTTCGACGCGGCGGGCCTCGGGCACGTAGGGAATCTCCTCCGTGATCACCGTCGCGATCACGGTGCGCTGGTGCAGCACGAGGTTGTGCTTCAGGTTGTGCAGCAATGCGGAAGGGATGAGATCCGAGCGGGCCGTCAGGAACACGGCACTGCGCGCGACCCGCGGCACGCTCTCGTCTACCTGGGCGAGAAACACCTTCTCCGCGACGTCGAGCTTCGACATCTGGCGAAACAGGAGCGCCCGCCCGCGCTTCCACGTGGTCAGCACGGTGAACGACAGCACCCCGATGAACACGGGGAACCAGCCGCCGTGCGCGAACTTGATGATGTTGGCGCTGAAAAACGCAAAATCCACCAGCAGGAATGCGCCCATCAGCGGCAGCGCGAGCCATCGGCTCCAGCGCCACATCAGGACCATCACAAACGTCACCAGGATGGTGTCGATCATCATCGTGCCGGTGACGGCGATGCCGTAGGCGGCGGCCAGATTGCTCGAAGACTGGAAGAACACCACGAGTGCCATCACGGCGAGAAACAACGTGAGATTGGTGAACGGCACGTAGATCTGCCCGCGCTCCCTGTGCGAAGTCTGGACGATCGCCATGCGCGGCAGGTAGCCGAGTTGTACCGCTTGCCGCGCCACCGAGAACGACCCGGAAATGACCGCTTGTGAGGCGATCACCGTCGCCAGGGTCGCCAGGACCACGAGCGGCAGGATCGCCCACGTCGGCGCGAGCAGGAAAAACGGATTCTGGATGGCGGCGTGCTCGCGCAGCAGCAGCGCACCCTGCCCGTAATAGTTGAGGATCAGCGCCGGCATCACGAAGCCGAACCACGTGAGCCGGATCGGAAAGCGGCCGAAATGCCCCATGTCGGTGTAAAGCGCTTCGCCCCCGGTTACCGCGAGGACCACCGCCCCCAGGGCGAGGAAGCTCTGCGTGGGATTGACGGCGACCAGGTGGACCGCATGCATCGGGTTCAGCGCCGCGAGCACGGCCGGTGTCTCCACGATGCTGAGAATCCCCAGCACGCCGAGGCAGGCAAACCACACGCACATGATCGGACCGAACAGCAGTCCGATCGTGCCGGTGCCGCGACTCTGTATCCAGAACAGCACGACCAGCACCGCACAGGTGATCGGCAGCACATAGGCCTTGAGCGCCGGGGTCACCACTTCCAGGCCTTCGACCGCGCTCAGCACCGAGATTGCGGGGGTGATCATGCTGTCGCCGTAGAAGAGCGCGGCGGCGAAGATGCCGAGCGCCGTCACCACCGGCCGCCAGCGTGACCGCTTGGTGAGCCCGGTGACGAGCGCAAGCAGCGCGAGGCTGCCGCCCTCCCCCCGGTTGTCCGCGCGCATGATGAGCGCGACGTACTTCGCCGATACCAGCAGCATCACCGCCCAGAAGATGAGCGAGAGCACGCCGAGCACGCTCGCTTCCGCGACGGCGATCGGATGGTGTCCCGCCATCGTTTCCTTCAGCGCGTAGAGCGGGCTCGTTCCGATATCGCCGAAGACGATACCGATGGTGCCGAGGATGAGTGTACGCAGGTCGCCCTGATGCTGACCCTGATCGTTGGTCACACGGAATCTCCCTCGCCTGCGGCTCTGGGGCGAGCGCCCCGGACCGATTGTTGTGGCGTTGCAGCAATTGTAGCAGCGCCCAGGCCGGAAATAACGGGTCGACCCGCCTGCGCTTCCTCTCCCCTGCTGCCCGGCACGGCGGCCTTTGCGCAACCGCGCTGTCTCGAATGGACAGATCTAGGCCGATCGGGGGATGAAACTCTCGGCAACACGCTGCACAATCTCGCCTTCGCCCGGCGACTCGTGGTCACTGGGCAGCGGACGGCGAACGGACATCAAGGGAGGGATACCGTGGGCGTCTTCTTGCGATTCGGCCGGCTGCTGCCGGCGTTGTGTCTTGCACTGCTCACGGGCGTGGTGCACGCCGCGCCGTGGATGGGCTACCTCAACGTCTACGATCCGAACTGGAACCAGGGACATCCGGGCAACTACGGCACGCTCAAGTACTTCATCGACGAGAGCGCCGGGGAGACCATCCCCGTCGTCGTCGACGTGCAGGTGTATGCGGACGGCAGGCCGCCGCAGGACCTCGAAGTGCAGGTGTTCAGCAACGTCAATCGCCGCGACTTCGCCAAGGTCTTCGAGTCGGCGGCGGACGCCGGCGGGCCGAACAGCTATTACATGACCTACCCGATGAGCATGGTCGCGTCGGCGAACAACAATCATGTCTATCGCGCGAATCTCACGCTGTCGAAGGCTGGTGCGTACCGGCTCACGACCCGCTTCCGCATCCAGGGCGGTCCCTGGATCTGGCACAACCAGTTCGTGTTCGACGGCGCGCAGCAGCGCGACCTGGCACTCGTCGTTTCGCCGAAGAAGACTCTGAGCCGCTCGATCTACGAGCTGAACACGCTGGTGGTCGAAGCCACGCCGGGCGGCGGTCCCGGTCAGCGCAGCACGCTCGAGGATCTCACCGATCACGACACCGACGGCTACGATCCCTTCAACATCGGGTTCGTCCGCAACAAGCTCGGGTTCAACACGGTGTGGCTGATGCCGATCTTTCCGATCACGCAGGTGCGCTACGACCCGGCAACCGGCCAGGACGTCGCCAACGTGTCGCCGGGCAGCCCTTATTCCGCGCGCAACTACTTCGCCGTGAACGGCCTCTTCGACGAAACCGGCGATCAGTCGCAGGCGTTGAACGAGTTCACCTACTTCGTGAACCAGGCCGACGCCGCAGGGCTCGACGTCTTCATCGACGTCGCCTTCAACCACTCCGGTCGCGACACGGTCTTCGGGCAGGGTGCGGTGGATGCCGGCCTGATTCCGTCCGCCCAGGCCGATTCGCGCATCCGCGACGTGCGCCCGGCGTGGGCGACGAACCGCAACAACTACCGCGACCATGCGCACAACGCAGGCGAATGGGCGCTCTACGCGCCGACCGACCGTATGGGCGAGCATCGCTGGTACGACGCCGGCCTCGACTGGTTCTTCGGCGACTACTCGTCGCTCGGCCCGAAGCCCGGATTCGGCGACACCTGGCAGGGCGGTGCGCTCGATGAGCGCGACCTCTTCTACAGCGATCTCGATCCCGCCGGCGGTCACGACTACGAGGTCGCCAACGTCTGGAACTATTTCGCCGCGGTGCTCGGTTTCTGGCTCGACCGCACCGGCAACAAGCTCGACGGCGTCCGCGCCGACTTCGCGCAAGGGCTGCCGCCGCAGGCGTGGGAATACATCATCAACAAGACGCGGCAGAAGAAATGGGATTTCGTCTTCCTCGCCGAAGTGCTCGATCCCGATATCGTGCGCTACCGCATGAACCGTCAGTTCGACATCATCACCACGGTCGATCACTGGCTGTACCGCAACGACGGCGTGACCACGACGCAACTCGTCTCCAGCCTCGAAGCCGAAGCCGGGCTGTACGGCTACAACGCCGCGATCCTGCACAACGGCACCAGCCACGACGAGGAAGGCAACGGCAACCTGTGGCTGATGACGGCGCGCTACGCGGTTGCGGCATCCGTCTATGGCGTGCCCATGGTCTACATGAGCCAGCCGCTGGGCATCCCGTACAAGGTGGACTTCCAGAACTCGTGGCAGAACATCAAGAGCTTCTGGGACAGCGCCAACCCGGCTGCGCTCGGCATGTACCGACGCATCAACGAAGCGCGCGAGGCGAGCCCGGCGCTACGCAGCAGCAACCGCTGGTTTCTCACGCGCCAGAACGGCGGCGGCTTCAACGAGAACATCTTCGCGGTGGCGCGCTGGTCGGGCGACGACGTCGTGCTCGCCTTCGTCAACCTGCGCGATCAGGCGCTCGGCCCCGACCTTTTCGCGGTGCCCGGTACAGTCCCGCTTGATGGCAATCCGGGTGTGCGCTACCAGGCTTTCAACCTCGTCGCAGACAATCCGAACGCACCACTCTGGCCGCAGCCGCGCACGGCCGCCGACATCCGCGCGAACGGCGTCTTTGTCGCGTTCGGCTTTCCCAACGAGACGCAGTACCTGCGGCTGCGCAAGGTGCCCTGAGTGGGCGTGGACAGCGGGAGCCAGCGCGACACCTTTGTGCTCGCGTCGTAATCATTCCACCGTGCCGGCACGCGCTGGAAGGGACGCCAGCACCGCGCGTTTCTCGTCGTCGGAGAACTCGGGCCAGCCCGCGATCTCGTCCAGCGAGCGACGGCAGCCCAGACACCAGCCGGTGTCCGGGTCGATCACGCAGACCTTGATGCAGGGCGAGGGCACGCCCTCCGACGGAATCGACGCCGGGAAGGTGGGGAAGTCGTTGTTGGTCATCGAAAACTTTACGAACCCTGGTTTGCTTGAGGCTGGCTGCACTGCACTCGTCCGCCAGCGATCGCAGCATAGCGCTGCCCGATGGATCGAGACAGCGCATCCAGCAGCCGCTGTCGCCCGTATATCGCGAAGCAGGCGTGCCATTCGAGCACATCTGCCGACAACGGAGGAAGAGCATGACCACCATCGTCA
>JAEUMW010000058.1 GCA_016791345.1 Betaproteobacteria bacterium
AATTCCGGAGGCCGGGCTGAGCGACGAGGAAAAGAAACTCTCGGCCGCCCTCATGCGTGTGAATCACTGCGGCGAGATCTGCGCGCAGGCCTTGTATCAGGGACAGGGACTGACCGCGCGCGACGGCGAAGTCAAGACCGAGCTGCAACAGACGGCGCGCGAGGAAACCGAGCACCTCGCGTGGACGGAGCAGCGCATTCACGAACTCGGCGGACGCAAGAGCCTGCTCAATCCGCTGTGGTACGGAGGGTCCTTCCTGATCGGCGCGGCGGCGGGTGCGCTCGGGGACCGCTGGAACCTCGGCTTCCTGGCGGAGACCGAGCGTCAGGTCGAGCAGCACCTGAAGGGGCACCTCTCCCGCCTGCCCGCCCAGGATCTCCGTTCGCGTGCCATCGTCGATCAGATGAAGCGCGACGAGATGCGCCACGCCGTCACCGCGGTGTCGCATGGCGGCGCCGACCTGCCGGCCCCAGTGCGCGCGGTGATGAAGCTTTCCGCAAGGGTGATGACGACCACCGCGCACTGGGTCTGATCGGCGCGCGCGACTTCTTCCGTCCCTTCGGGCTAGTCCATCCGCCTGATTCCAGCCGCATTCGCTTGCGGCGAGAATCCGCCTCAGGGTGTGGGTGCTGGAGGAGGGTGGATCATGGCCGCTGGGTGCGACAAGGTGGAGAATCGCTGGAAGCCTACACTGCCACAGGCGGCCAAGGAAGTGATCTTCTGGTGTGCCGTCGTGGTGGCGGTCGTGAGCGGGGGAGTTCTCATCGGACAGATGGACGCGGTGTGGAGGTTTCCGGAGTCGGCCGAGGCGGGGACCAGGCTCCCGGTGGTTCCGACACCCGGCACGCGTGTGCTCGGTTCCACCGACGCCGTGCGGTAGCACGCCCGGACCCCCGCCATGCTCGATTATCTCTATGCACTCGGTCAGACGGTGTGTCTGCTCGGCCTCGGCTGGGGCGCCTGGTTGGCGGTCACTGCGTCCGAGTTGGCAACCACTCTGCGCGAGGCCGGTTTCCGGCATCGCCCGCGATCGCAGTCACGGCGCCAACGACGGACTGCTGCGGAGGACCCGCACGTGTCCAGCCTGGGTTACTGGCCCTGAAGGGAATACTGGGCGCGGGTCAGGGGCGGCGCAGGAAGCTCTCGACGACTGCTGCGACCTCTGCGGGCGCATCGTGATGCAGCATGTGCCCCGCTGCGGGAATGACCGCATGGCATAGGTTGGGGAAGGTAGCGGTGCGCGCCTCGAATCCGGCTTCGTCCTCACCCAGCCAGTCGCGGATGGGTGAGACCGAACCCTCGACCCAGAGCACGGGCGCGCGCACCCGGCGCCAGCACGCCAGGGCTTCCTGGATCCGGTAGAGCACGGGGCTTTTCATCTTGTGCCGGGGGTCTGCCTTCAGTACGTAGCCGCCGTCGGCGCGGGCACGCGCCCAGTGCTGTGCGAGGAACGCAGCTCTTTCCCTGGTGAGCCGCGGGTTGTTCTTTTGCAGCCGCCAGGCCACCCGTTCGAGCGAAGGGTAATCGGCAAGCCGCGGCGGATCGACCTGCTCGTCGAGCCATCGAGCGTAGCGCTCGGGCGCTTCGACCGATTGGGTACGGTGAACGCCGAAGCCCTCAAGGGAGACGACCGCGTCCACCCTGTCGGGTCTCACGCCCGCATAGATGCAGGCGACGTTGCCGCCAAGGCTGTGGCCGATGAGTCTCGCAGGCTCGCCCGATGCGTAGTGATCGAGCAACGCTTCCAGATCCGCCAGGTAGTCGGCAAAGAGGTAACTGCCTGCGGCCCAGCCGCTCTCCCCGAATCCGCGCCAGTCCGGCGCGAGGATGCACCACTCGTGCTCCAGCGCGTCCGCCAGAAACTGGAACGACGCCGCGACGTCCATCCATCCATGCAGCAGAAAGAGCTTCGGTGCCTGCGGATCTCCCCATCGAAGCACGTGATAGCGCAATCCGCGCACGTCGACGAACTCCGACGTTGCCCTCTTCACGGCGTCGTACAGGGCGCGGGTTGTGCCCGCAGCGTCCTTTCCCTTAGGCTTGGAGACCGATCACCTTCCGGGCCGTGCCGAATGCTCTGGCGTGCGTGCTTCACCGCGTTCCTGTTCCTTTGTGTCCTGACGTCGAGCCACGCGGCACCGTTCGAGCAGGGGCTGCTATGGCGCATCGAGCGCCCGGGTATCGCGCCGAGCTACGTCTTCGGCACCATCCACATCGACGATCCCCGCGTGCTGAAACTGCCGCCGGAGGTGAACCGAGTGCTTCGCGGTGCGAAGACCTACACCATGGAGATGCTCGTCGACGAGACCGCTCAGCGCAAGTTTACGCGGGCGAGCCGACTTGCAGACGGGAAGGATCTGCGCACGGTGCTGGGCCCCGAGCTTTACGGACAGGTCGCAGAGAAGATGGAGGAACGCGGCGTTCCCGACGCGGCGACGCAAAAGCTCAAGCCGTGGAGTGTGATGCTGACGCTGCTGTTGCCGCGCGAACGGCCGGCGGTGATTCTCGATTACGCCTTGTATCAGAGCGCGCAGCAGCAGAAGAAGCCCGTCTTCGCGCTGGAGACCGTGGAAGAGCAGATAGAGACTTTCGACGGCATGCCGGCGGAAATACAGATCGAATTGCTGGAAACCGTGGTGCGGCACGAAGACCAGATCTCGGGGATGACGAAGGATCTGATCCGGGCGTATCTGGATCGCGATCTCAAGCGCATGTGGGAGATCAATGCGCGCTTCACGGCGCTCGACCCCGGCACGGAAGCGGCGAACGATTTCTTCCTCGAGCGCGTCCTCTTCGGGCGCAGCGAGCGGATGACGCGCTCCTTGCAGCCGCGGCTCGAACAGGGAGGGGCCTTCGTCGCCGTTGGCGCCCTGCACCTCTACGGTGAGCGCGGAATTCTCGCCCTGCTCAAGCAGCAGGGCTATCGGATCACGCGGGTGTACTGAGCGAGAGCTTCATCGCAGCGCGTTGCGCGCGGCGAGCGCGGCGTCGAGACGTGCCTGCGCCTGCCTGACATCGTCGGCGAGCTGCTGCTGGCGTGCGAGATAGGCCTCTGATGGTCGCACGCCACCGCCCGCATTGCCGACCATTTCCCCCGGCAACGGCTCGACCCCCGCCTGCTGGGCGAGCTTCGCCGCGCTGAGCGCTTCCTCGGCGCTGCGCAGCTCATGCGACACTTTTGTCCAGGCCGCATCGTCCATTCGCAAGTCCTCGCGTACCCGTCGCGCTGCTTCCGGACTCGGCGGTGCGGGCGGGGAATCGGTGGTAATGACGGGTTGTACGGTAATGGGTTCCACCTTGGTCGCGCCTTTGACGGGCCCGTTACCGTAGACGATGCTGCCGTCCGGCATGACGGACTTGTAGACGGTATCCGTCGCGCCGGCGGGCAGAGCGATGCAAGCGAAAATGGCGAGCAGTGCGGGGCCGTATTTCATCCGAGATCTCCTGCGGACTTCGAAGAGTTTGCCTGGATCATTCGAGTACGTTGCGCTCGCGCCGAGCACGGTCGAGCTGTTCCCGCGCTGCCTTGATGTCGTCCTCGAGACCCTTGATGCGGTCGAAGTGTGCTTCTGAAAGGCGGGAGCCCCCATCGGCAGTGGCGATGCGTTCGCCCGCGAGCGGTTCGCGGCCGGCAGCCAGCGCTTTCTCGGCGCGGTCGACTGCCTCCTGCGCCGTTGCCACTTCGGTATCCGCCTTGTCGCGGGCGGCGCGCCGTGCGGCCAGACGCTTGTCGATCTCCGCAGCCTGCGCTTTCTCGCGCTGACGCAGTGCTTCTGCCGCCTCGGGGTCGACTTCGACCACCGGCTTCGCCGGTTCGAGCTTCTGCACCTGGGTCGCACCCTTGGCGGGCTTGTGGCCATAGACGACGTGGCCATCCGGCATGATGGACTTGTAGACGGTCTGCGCCAGTGCACTGGACGTGGCCAAGGCACCGATGAAGACAAGGGAGGCGGCGGTGGATGAGGTCCAGCGCACTGGCATGAGGTGGTCTTGCTGGTTGCGGGAAGTAGGGTCGGCGGCTACCTGCTTGCACTGCAGAGTGGCTGCCCGTACCACGGCTGCGGTCGCAAGTTCCAAGCCGAGCCCGGACGCATGCGCCGCGAAGGAGGTGCGGCGGTGCTGATAAAATCCGGAGTTCTTCCCGCTCGCTCCCCATGAATCAGCCCGCGTTCGTCCATCTTCGCGTCCACAGCGAATACTCGATCCAGGACGGTATCGTCCGCATAGACGAGGCGGTGAAAAGGGCCGTCGCTGACGCGATGCCGGCGCTGGGGCTGACCGACCTCGCCAATGTCTTCGGGTTGGTGAAGTTCTACCAGGCTGCGCGGGCAGCCGGTGTGAAGCCGATTCTGGGTTGCGATGCGTGGCTCACGAATCCATCCGATCGCGACAAGCCCTTTCGGGTACTGCTGCTCGCACAGAACCGGGCAGGCTACCTCGGTCTTTGCGAGCTTCTATCGCGAGCGCATCGCTCGAATCAGCATCGCGGTCGTGCCGAGATCGCCAAGCCGTGGTTCGTGGAGCACGGAACGGAGGGCTTGATCGCGTTGTCTGCTGCGCACCTCGGCGATGTCGGTCATGCCCTGCTTGCCGGAAACACGGCGGCGGCGGAATCGCTCGCGGGCGAGTGGTCCGCACTTTTCCCGGGGCGGTTCTATCTCGAGGTTCAGCGCTACGGTGCTCCGGAAGCCGAGCCGCACCTACGCCAGGCCGTACGTTTGGCCGCACGCTGCGCTTTGCCGGTGGTCGCCACGCATCCCGTGCAGTTTCTCGCTCCGGACGAGTTCAAGGCCCACGAAGCGCGCGTGTGCATCGCCGAAGGCTACATCCTCGCCGACCGGCGCCGGCCGAAGCAGTTCACGCCCGAGCAGTATTTTAAGACCCAGGCGGAAATGGCCGCGCTGTTCGCCGATCTGCCCGAAGCGCTCGCCAACTCAGTCGAGATCGCGCGCCGCTGCAACCTGTCGCTCGTCCTCGGCAAGAGTCGCCTGCCGGATTACCCGACACCCGCCGGCGAGGGGCTCGACGAATACCTGCGCGCACAGGCCGCGGCCGGACTCGAACAGCGCCTGGCCACGCTTTTTCCCGAGGCAGACGAACGCGCGGCGCGGCGCGCGATCTATGCCGAGCGTCTCGAGTTCGAACTGCGGACCATCATCCAGATGGGATTCGCCGGCTATTTTCTGATCGTCGCGGACTTCATCACCTGGGCCAAGTGCAACGGCGTGCCGGTGGGGCCGGGGCGAGGTTCCGGCGCCGGATCGCTGGTCGCCTACAGTCTTGGCATCACCGACCTCGATCCGTTGCGCTACGACCTCCTGTTCGAGCGATTCCTGAATCCCGAACGCGTGTCAATGCCCGACTTCGACATCGATTTCTGCCAGGATGGGCGCGACCGCGTCATCGAATACGTGCGTGGTCGTTACGGCGCCGACTGCGTGTCGCAGATCGCCACTTTCGGGACGATGGCGGCGCGGGCCGTGGTGCGCGATGTCGGGCGCGTGCTCGATCTCGGCTATAACTTCTGCGACCAGCTCGCGAAGCTGATCCCGGTGCAGCCCGGCAAGCAGATCACGCTCGCGCAGGCACGCGAGATGGAGCCTGCGTTGGCCGAGCGTGAGCGCAACGAAGAGGAAGTGCGCGAACTCCTCGAGCTGGGAGAGCGGCTGGAGGGACTGACGCGGAACGTCGGCATGCACGCGGGAGGCGTGCTCATCGCGCCCGGCAAGCTCACCGATTTCTGCCCGCTTTATGCCGCGCAGGGGGCGGAGAGCGTGGTGTCGCAGTTCGACAAGGACGACGTGGAGGCGGTCGGTCTGGTCAAGTTCGACTTCCTCGGGTTGACGACGCTTACGATTCTCGACTGGACGGAGAAGCTGGTGCGCGCGGGCGGTGTGGCCGACTTCGCGCTCGAACGCATTCCGCTGGATGATCGCGCAACCTTCGATCTGCTGTCTGCGGGCAACACCACCGCGGTGTTCCAGCTGGAATCGCGCGGCATGAAGGACATGATCAAGCGCGCGAAGCCAGACCGCTTCGAGGACATCATTGCGCTGGTCGCGCTCTATCGCCCGGGGCCGATGGACCTCATCCCCGACTTCACCGACCGCAAGCACGGCCGCCAGCAGGTGGAGTACCTCGACCCGAGGCTCGAGCACATCCTCGGGCCGACCTACGGGATCATGGTGTACCAGGAGCAGGTGATGCAGATTGCCCAGGTGATCGGGGGCTACACCCTGGGCGGGGCGGATCTGCTGCGGCGCGCCATGGGCAAGAAGAAGCCGGAGGAGATGGCCAAGCACCGCGACATCTTCATCGCCGGCGCGGAACGCAACGGTCTCACCAAGGGCAATGCGTCGCAGCTCTTCGACCTGATGGAGAAGTTCGCCGGCTACGGCTTCAACAAGTCACACGCGGCGGCCTACGCGCTCCTCGCCTATCAGACCGCGTATCTGAAGGCGCATCATCCCGCGCCCTTCATGGCGGCCAACCTGTCCGCCGTGATGGATGACACCGACAAGGTCCGACTCTTTCACGAAGATGCGATCGCGAACGATCTCGCCATCCTGCCGCCGGACGTCAACGCGTCGGACTACCGCTTCAAGCCGGTCGACGCGAGAACCGCCCGCTACGGCCTGGGTGCCATCAAGGGCACCGGCGAGTCCGCCATCGCGAACATCGTCGCCGCGCGGGAGCGGGGCGGACCGTTTCGTGATCTCTTCGATTTCTGCGAGCGCGTGGACAAGCGCGTGGTGAACCGGCGCGTGATCGAGTCGCTGGTGCGCGCCGGCGCCTTCGATGCGATTGGGGAGCACCGGGCGAGCGTGTTGGCGACGGTAGGACCAGCGCTGGAGACCGCCGAGCAGATCGAGCGCGCCGCCCACCAGGTCAGCCTCTTCGAAGCGTTCGACGCGACGGGGCACGGCCCGCGTGCGCACCGCGACGTTCCGCGATGGAGCGACCGCGAACGATTGCAGAATGAAAAGGCGGCACTCGGTTTCTACCTGTCCGGTCATCCGTTCGACGGTTATGCAGGAGACATCCGACCGATCGCGCCGACGCCGCTCGGCGCGCTGCAGCCCGGCCTGGAGCCGCGACGAGTGGCGGGCATCATCCTGAGCGTGCGCGTGCAGCAATCGCGCCGCGGTCGCATGGGGATCGTCGCACTGGACGACGGCACGGGACGCGTCGAACTCACCCTCTTCAACGAAGTCTTCGAGGCCAGTCGCACCGTGCTGAAGGAGGATCAGGCCCTGGTGGCGGAGGGCAGGGTGGTGCAGGACGACTTTACGGGCGGACTGCGCGTCACCGCCGACGCGGTATGGGATCTGGCGGCAGCCCGCGACAAGTTTGCGCGCAGCGTCCGGGTGGTCTGTAACGGAGGTTCGAGCGGCCCGAAGCTTAAGGAACTGCTGAGCCCCTATCGTCGTCCCGGCAGCGGCGGCTGTCCGGTTTCGGTGATCTACTCCAATGGCACGGCCTCGTGCGAGATCGAACTGGGCGACGATTGGCGAGTGAGCCTTCAGGACGGCCTCATGGAGGACCTGCACGCGTGGTTCAAGCTGGATAACGTGCGTGTCATCTACTGATGACCGCGCGCGCTCCGACGAGCGCAACGGCGCCCGCGCCGCTCGGCTGCACATTGCATGACGTCGTTGACGTCGTCGTGGCTTGGGCGTAAAAATCCCTTCCGATGTTTGAACCAAGCCTCGCGTCCACTACCGTTCCGGCAGTTGCAGTCTTGCGATTCAGGCATTGTTATTGCGGCTTCGACCGCGTTCTTTCCAGGGGACTGTCAATGGCAACGGGTATTGTGAAGTGGTTCAATGAATCAAAGGGTTTCGGTTTCATTACGCCGGACGACGGGGGTGCAGACGTGTTCGCGCATTTCTCCGCCATCAATATGAAGGGCTTCAAGACCCTCAAGGAAGGCCAGAAGGTGCGGTTCGACATCGTCGAAGGGCCCAAGGGTAAGCAGGCATCGAACATTACCACTGCCTGAATTCCATCCGCATTGCAGCAAACGGCCCCGGGGCAGACCTCCCCGGGGCCGTTGCTTTTTTGAATCGGCTTGGCCTGCCTCGTGTCTTTCCGTGTGGCTCGGCGCGACGGCCTGCGTGGCAGCTCGGACGTGGCGCGATCGAGTGCACCAAAGTTTCTGCGCCGAGGTGGCTGCGGGTGATTGACCCGCATGAAATAGCGGCGTATAACGGCGCCCAAGTGTTTGATGCAGAGCATTGTCTACTACCAGCTTGGCAGTTGCAGTCTTGCGATTCAGGCACTCGTTGCGGCGTCGCCCGCGTAATCTTGAAAGGACTGTAAATGGCAACTGGTACCGTAAAGTGGTTCAACGACTCCAAAGGTTTTGGCTTCATCACTCCCGATGACGGGGGCTCCGATCTCTTCGCGCACTTCTCCGCCATCAGCATGAGCGGCTTCAAGACCCTCAAGGAGGGTCAGAAAGTCCAGTTCACCGTGGTGGAAGGACCGAAGGGCAAGCAGGCGTCGAACATCACTGCTGCCTGATATACCTTGAACACTGCGAGGCCCCGGTGCGAGAGCGCCGGGGCCTCGTTGCTTTTTGGGGGGCTGTCTCCGCGGGTGGCCGCCCCGTTTCGACGCCTGGGCGATTCGTCCGACATATGCCAAGCCGCAGCGGAAGAACCCGTCCCACAGCCTCGGCGCGGTTCGTTCGCAGGTGCTCCTTGTCCCGCAAGTGGTGTCCAGTTGGCATCCAACTTGCCCCTCGACGGCATCCGCATCGCTCTCGGTCTGCCGCGTGTTCGTACGCCTGCTCTTGCTCGTCGTTGCTGCCGTACTGGCTTACCACTTTGCGCAGTTCGGTCCGCAGACATCGGGTGCACTCGCCAGCACCACGCTCGAACGCAACGGCTACCGCATCGTCCCGCTGCAGTCCTTCACTTTCGAGGCAAAGGTTCTCTCCACGCGTCGCTATCGATTCGACCGTGAATCGGACCTCGCGCCAGTCGATCTCGCCCTTGGGTGGGGACCGATGGCGGATCCCGCCGTGAGTACGAAGGTAACCATCAGTCAGAGCGATCGCTGGTACTACTGGCGCGCGGCCGAGTTGCCGCTTCCGGCACGGGAGATCGGCAGCCATAGCGCCAACATGCACATGATTCCCGCGACGCCCGCGATCGAGCGCCGCCTTGTCGCGCTGCGTCGGGGCGATGTCGTCCGACTACGGGGCTCCCTGGTCGAGGCGCAGGCGCCGGACGGCTGGCGCTGGCGAAGTTCTCTCTCGCGCGAGGACACCGGGGCAGGTGCGTGCGAACTCGTCTGGGTGGAAGAACTCGACCTGCTTTGAGGCGAAACAGGCGCAGTTACGTCGCCAAGCCTTGCTGCGCCAGCACCGACGTCAGCAGTCGAAGACGGGAATCGGCATCCGCCATTTCCAGCAGTTGCTGTCGTACCGCATTCTCCAGCGGCAATAGCTCGGCCAGCCGATAGGCCACCCAGGCGGCATCATCGTAGCGCGGCGGTTCGGTGAACGTCGACTCGCCGGCGCGGCCGGCGACGGCCCGCAGGATGTCTGCAAAAACGATGTGCTCCTTCGGCAGCGGCTGATGGTGCTCCTCCGGGAGCAGTTTCACATCGGCCACGCGTAACCGGTTGGGTTGTGTCCACTGTTCGAGGATGCGCAGCCGCCGCGTGCCCTGCGTCATGAGAATGAAGATGCCGAGCTGGGGCATGTCCCACGAGACGATGTTGGCGAGACAGCCGGTCTCGTAGGGTTGCGCCGGCTCACCGACTTCCTGGCCCTCACGGATCAGGCAAACGCCGAACGGCGTGGAGTCGCGAATGCAGCGCTTCGTCATTTCGAGATAGCGCTGTTCGAAGATCCTGAGCGGCAGCCTCCCGCCTGGGAATACGACCGTATTCAGGGGAAAGATGGGGACCTGAAGCACGTCTTCCGGCATGGGTTGCTGTACGGTCGAAAGCGCGCGGACTTAGTCGACCGGCTCGTCACCCCAGCGCGGCATGAGGTCGTGAGCGATGTCCAGGTGATCCAGCACTCGCGCCACGACGAAATCGATCATCTCCGCGATGCCTGTGGGTCGATGATAGAAGCCTGGATTGGCTGGCAGTATGACTGCACCGGCGCGCGCCAGCTTCAGCATGTTCTCGAGATGGAGGGCAGAGAACGGTGTTTCGCGCGGCACCAGCACGAGCGTCTTGCGCTCCTTGAGCGCGACGTCGGCTGCACGCTCGATCAGGTTGTCCGCGAGACCCGCCGCGACTGCGGCAAGTGTGCCCATGGTACAGGGGCAAATCACCATGGCGTCCGGCGGGTTCGACCCGGAGGCGACGGGGGCGAACCATTCTTCGCGGCCAAATACACGCAACCGATCGGCGGGTGCGGCGAAGCGCTCACGCAGGAAAGCCTCGAGTTCCCTTGGGCGCGAAGGCAGCGCGAGATCCATCTCCTGCTTGGCAACGACCTGAGCGACCTGCGAATGCAGCAACCACACACGGGTCTCGCTCTTGAGCAGGCACTCCAGCAGGCGCAGTCCGTAAGGCATGCCGGAGGCACCTGTCAGCGCCAGCGTGACGGTTTTCTTCACGAGGCGGGGCGGGAATTCAAGCGAGCTCTCGGTGCCGCACGAGAACCTGCGCGCAACGGCGGAAGTGGCGAGCCAGTGATTCGGCGAAGAACACGGAGCGGTGACGGCCGCCCGTGCAGCCGATGGCAACGGTGAGATAGCTGCGGCTGTCGGCCTGGTACGCCGGCAGCCAGCGCTCGATGAAACCGCGAATATCCTCGAGCAGACCAGTCGCCTGCGTTTCCGCTTGGAGGAAATCGATCACCGCCTGGTCCTTACCGGTCAACGGTTTCAGTTCCGGGTTGTAGTTCGGATTCGGCAGGCAACGCACGTCAAACACCAGATCGGCATCGAGTGGAATGCCTTGCTTGAAACCGAACGATTGGAACAGCAGGGTGATGCGCGAGCGATCGAGACGCACGAAATCCATGATCCAGGTGCGAAGCGATGTTGGACTGAGGCCGCTCGTGTCCATGCGATGCGCTCCCTGCGCAACCTCTGCAAGCATCTCGCGTTCGCTTTCGATGCACTCCGGCAAAGTGAGGGCACCGTCGCTCAGAGGATGCCTGCGGCGGGTCTCGGAGAAGCGCTTGACCAGGGTGTCCGTCTTCGCTTCCAGAAACAGCACGCGGGCATCGATGCCCTGGTCACGGACGGCGGCCAGATAGTCGCCGAATCGGTGCAGCGTGGCGCCGCTGCGGACATCGATGCTCACCGCCACATTGGCATACCCGGCCTGATCCAGAAACGAGACGACATCGGGGAGCAGGACCGCGGGCAGGTTGTCGACGCAGTAAAAGCCACTGTCCTCCAGCATGTGCAGCGCGATGCTCTTGCCGGAACCGGACAGACCACTGACCACGATGAGTTGCATGGGAGATGATGCCTGTGGGGCGTTATTTCACTTGCTGCCGTTCAAGTGCTCTTCGTGACGACGGATGAACTCCTTCGTGCTGTCGTAGCCTCGCAGCTGAAGCACCGTGTTGCGCACGGCCGCCTCCACCAGCACTGCGAGGTTGCGTCCGGCAGCAACCGGCAGCTGAACCTTGCGGATTTCGTTGTTGAGAATGATCTCACGACTCTCGTTGAGCGGCAGGCGCTCGAGTCCGGGGATTATGCCGGCGACGGGCTTTTCCAGTTGCACGATGAGCTTCAGGTTCTTGCGAACGCGTACCGCCGTCTCGCCAAAGATGGTCCGGATGTTCAGCATGCCTAGACCGCGCACCTCGAGGAAATCGCGCAGCAAGGGCGGGCATCGGCCTTCCAGGATGTCCGGCCCCATGCGGTAGAGTTCGACCACGTCGTCAGCCACCAGTCCGCTGCCGCGGCTGATGAGTTCGAGCGCCAGTTCGCTCTTGCCCACGCCGCTTTCCCCCGTGATGAGGACGCCCATCCCCAACACGTCCAGAAAGACGCCGTGACGGGTGACGAATTCGGAGAGCAAGCGCGCGAGGTACGGGCGCAGCAGCCACATCAGCTGGATGCTCGGAATCGGGCTCAGCAACACGGGGATGCGATGCGCATCTGCCATGGCGCACAGGTCGGCATCGGCCGTGCGACCGTCGGACACCAACAGGCACAGGGGACCGCTCGCCGCCAGTTCCTGCAGAGATTCACGCGCGACGACCGGGTCCAGTCGCGCCAGGTACTCCGTCTCCTTGGCGCCGAGAACTGGAATCCAGTTCGGGTGAATGACGTTTAGATGATCGATGAGCCCCTTGGTAGAGGCGTTGAGCAGCTCGCTCGAAAGTTCGTTGCCGGCGCCTTCCTTGCCCGCCGCCCATGTGAGCTTCAGACGCTCACGGTTGTCATCAAACAGCTGAGCTACGGTGACTCGCGGCATTGGGCTCCCACTCGACGATGAGCCTGTGCGCTTCCTCTGCGTTCTTCGCCATGAGCAGATCCTCGCGCATGGCCCGATCGCTGAAGAGCTGCGCCAACTCGGAGAGAATCTGAAGATGCAAGTCGGTGGCGCGTTCCGGTACCAGCAGAACGAACACGAGATTCACCGGCTTGCCGTCCGGTGCATCGAACGGCACCGGAGAGGTCAGCCGCAGGAACGCGCCAATTGCGTCGCGAATGCCCTTGATTCTGCCGTGCGGGATCGCAACGCCCTGGCCGAGACCGGTCGACCCGAGCTTCTCGCGCGCGAACAGGCTGTCGAAGACTTCGCTGCTCGGGATCTGCTGGTTGTTCTCGAATGCGAGACCAGCCTGCTCGAAAACGCGCTTCTTGCTCGTGGCGTCGAGATCGAGCGCGACGTTCGAGAGCGGCAACAGCTTGGAGAGAAGGGTGAGCGCCTTGCTCTTCATGTGCGATGGCAGGGAAGAGACCGGTGAGCGGGGCGGGAAGCCGATGCGGATGTTCAGGCCTGGTGCTTGAGCGCAGGGCCGTTGCGGCGGACGACGTTTCTATCCTTGTGCTTGAGGATCTGGCGGTCCAGCTTGTCGACCAAGGCGTCGATGGCGGCGTACATGTCCTCGTGGTCGGTCTCGCAGAAGATGTCCTTGCCGCTTACGTGAACGTTCGCCTCGGCCTTGCGCTTCAACTTTTCCACCGACAGGGTCACGGTGACATCGATCACGTGGTCGAAATGGCGCGTGATGCGCTCGATCTTGCCCGTGACGTAATCCCGGATGGCGGGTGTGATGTCGACGTGGTGACCGGTGAGGTTGAGATTCATGCTCCCTCCTTGTTGTGTTCTAGATGGATTTCCGCAGGTTCACCGGCAGGATCTGGAGGGATTCCCGGTACTTGGCAACGGTACGCCGCGCCACCACGATACCCTGTTGACCCAGGATGTCCGAGATCTGGCTGTCGGAGAGTGGTTTTTTCGAATCCTCGGCGCCGACGAGCTGCTTGATCAACGCGCGAATCGCCGTGGCCGAGCAAGCTCCGCCGGTCTCCGTCGAGACGTGGCTGCCGAAGAAATACTTGAGCTCGAAGATCCCGCGCGGCGTGAACATGAACTTCTGCGTCGTGACGCGGGATACGGTCGATTCGTGCAGGCCCAGAGTTTCGGCAATCTCGCGCAGGACGAGGGGGCGCATCGCCACCTCGCCATGCTCGAAGAAATGGCGCTGCCGATCCACGATGGCCTGGGATACGCGCAGGATGGTGTCGAATCGCTGCTGCACGTTCTTGATCAGCCACTTCGCTTCCTGCAGCTGACCGGCCAGCTGCTGGAAGCTGGAATCCCGGTTGCGCGCAAGGATGTCGGCGTACATGCGATTGATGCGCAGCTTAGGCATTGCGTCAGGATTGAGCGAAACCAGCCACGTGCCCTTGACCTTCTTCGCGATCACGTCCGGCACGACATAGCGCGTCTCGGAGTTCCCGTAACTCGAGCCGGGGCGCGGATTCAGGCTCACGATCAGACTCTGAATCCCGCGGAGCACCGTGTCGTCGCAGTGCAGGAGTTTCTTGAGTTTGCCGTAGTCCTTCGCCGCCAGGATCTCCAGATAGTTCTTCGCGGTATGGATGGCTTCCTTCCGAAACGGCGTGTCCTCGGGCAGCGCCGTCAGCTGCAGTACGAGGCTCTCACCCAGGCTGCGTGCGCCGATGCCCGCCGGTTCCATGTTCTGCAGGTGCCTGAGCCCGATCTGCAACTCCTCGATGTCGATCTCGAGCTCGGAGGGCAGAAGTGCGGCGAGTTCATCGAGATCGCCACCAAGGTAGCCGTCGTCGTCGAGCATGTCGATGAGCATGGCGACGATCCGCTTGTCGCGGTATGGCAGATTCGTCAGGTTCAGTTGCCACGTCAGGTGGTCGCGGAGGGAAGACGAAACCGCCGGCAACTGCGGATACTCGGGCTCTTCGCTGTCGTCGCGCGATCCGTAGGAGCCGCCGTCGTCCTCGATCCAGTCCCGATCGGCACGGGCTTCTGCGTCGTACTCGGGCGTCTCCGGCACATGAGCTGGTTCTGGCTCTTCGGATGCCGAGCGTTCAACGGATGAGAACTCCGGCTGTGGAAAGCTGGCTTCCTCCTGAGGAGCTGCCTCGGCTTCGTTCTCTTCCTCGCGTTCCAGCAACGGATTTTCTTGGAGGAAACGCTCCAGCTCTTGATTGAGTTCAAGTGTGGAGAGCTGCAGCAGCCGGATCGATTGCTGCAGTTGAGGCGTCAGGGTGAGGTGCTGAGATAGCCTGAGTTGGAGCGTATGTTTCATGAGGATAGGAGACTGCAGCGCCCGCTCTTGGCTCTTTGGGGAAACTTCCTCTTGAACAGCCGGAAGAATAGTTTGGCTTAAAGTTTGCTGCTACCTTTCAAGCCTTTGAATTTATAGCCTAAAATTCTCGCCCAGATAGACCTTGCGAACGCTCTCATTATAAACGATTTCGTCCGGCGTGCCGAAAGCGAGGACTGTGCCCTCGTTGATGATGTAGGCGCGGTCACAGATGCCGAGCGTTTCGCGAACATTGTGATCGGTGATGAGTACACCGATCCCGCGGTCTCGCAAAAACTGGATGATCTTCTGAATATCCAGCACCGCAATGGGATCGATGCCCGCAAAGGGCTCGTCCAGAAGAATGAAACGGGGGCGCGTTGCCAATGCTCGGGCGATTTCGGCTCGGCGCCGCTCGCCGCCTGACAGGCTGATGGCCGCGCTGTCGCGCAGGTGGCCAATGTGGAGATCGTGCAGCAGGTCGTTGGCCTGCGACCTCACTTCCGCGCTATCGAGATCCTGAAGTTCGAGTACTGCTTCCACGTTCTCGGCGACAGAAAGCTTGCGGAAAATCGATGCTTCCTGCGGCAGATACGACAGACCCAGGCGGGCGCGTTTGTGTATCGGCATGTGCGTGAGGCGGTTGTCGTCGAGATGCAGTTGGCCGCCGTCGAGTGGTACCAGTCCCACCATCATGTAGAAGCAGGTGGTCTTGCCGGCACCGTTCGGGCCGAGAAGGCCGACCACCTCGCCGCTGCGCACGTCGAGGGACACGTCGCTTACCACAGTGCGCGATCGGTAGCGCTTGCGCAGCTGCTCTGCGCGCAGTTCGCTCATCGGTCGTGCGCGAATGACCAGAGCTCGCGGCAGTTACGCCGTAGTGCCGAGCGCCACATTGAAATTACCGTCCCGGTGGGCTCGACAAGTCGGTGGAGGGTTGCAGCGGCACCGTATTCTTGCCTGAACCCGAAGGTCGAGCCTCGGGTTCCGGGTTCTTCTTGGGAATGATCACGGCGCGCACGCGGCCACCACCGACTTCCTTTCCCTCACTATCCTTCCCGCCGCCAAAGGCCTGGTAGAACTCGGTCTTGGAGTTGTAGGAGATGTAGTTTCCCCTGACCTCTTCGGCCCCCTTCTTGACGATGGCCTTGTCGAAGAGTTCGAGCATTTCGTTGCGCCCGTCGTACTCCATGCGCTGCGCCTGGCCGTCGATGTACTCGTCGAAGCCCTCGCGTTTCTGCCGGAACGTTGCGGGATTGCCATACGCCACACCCTTGTTGAAACCGCCGGCATCCTGCGTGATCACCATCCGATCGGACTTGATGATGAGCGTGCCCTGAGATACGACGACGTTCCCGGTGAGAATCGCCACCTTCTTCGCGTCATCGATCTCCATACGGTCGGCTTCGAGATTGATCGGCTTCTCGCGATCCGAAATGTCCGCGCGAGCGCCGACCGGTGCCAGGCACGTGGCAGCTGCAAACGCCAGGGAAAGGAACTGGTTACTTCTTGTCAGACGGCGAACGTGCGGACGGACCCGTCCGCTTCGGCGGAACATACTGGCCCTTGACCCGAGACAGGAGGGTGACAATGCGATCTTCATCCCGCAATTCTAAGCCAACGGCCGTGGCCGTTGTACTCGCGTCGCGGATGAGGACCGGGCGATCGGTGCGTGCCAGCCCAAGTTCGGGGGTGACCTGAA
The DNA here is from genome assembly GCA_016791345.1 of Betaproteobacteria bacterium. Lineage (NCBI taxonomy): Bacteria > Pseudomonadati > Pseudomonadota > Betaproteobacteria > Betaproteobacteria bacterium. The sequence continues at coordinate 16,431 of JAEUMW010000058.1, forward strand.
GATAGCTCGTGTCCAACGAGAGCTGGCTTCGGTCCTTGTAAGGACTGCGCACGACCTTCACGTCGTCCATGAAGTAGACGTTGTCACCCGGTCCGGACACCGTGCCGTACTTCGATGTGATCGACGTCGTAATGCCCGTATCGCTGATCTGTACGAAGCGGGGGTCGTCGAGGCGGACCGTCTGGTCGTCGGGAAATCGCTGCAATGTGGCTGCGGCGAGCGTGTACACCGGCACGCCCGCGGGACCGAGGCTCTCCGCGTTGAAGGACTGCAGGATGAGGTCGGGAGCATGGCGCGCACGCGCATCGCGCACCGGTTCGTTCGATGTGACGAGATACTCCAGCCAGAACGATAGTCCGGTGAGGGCGGCGAGCAACAGCAGCGGAAACCATACCGTTGCACGCGCAGCGAGCCGCGCCTTCACCGAAGATACGACTCCATCTGCGCGTCGAACGTGCCCTGTGCGTGCATGATGATCTCGCACAGTTCCCGTACCGCACCGCGTCCACCGGGCAGCCGGGTGACATAGTGGGCGTGGCTTTTCACGAGCGGGGGTGCGTCCGGGACGGCAACGGCAAGGCCGCAGCGGCGCATTACGGGCAGATCAACCACGTCGTCACCAATGAACGCGCAGCATTCCTTGCCGAAGCCGAGGGAGGTGAGGATCTGCTCGAAGACCGCGAGCTTGTCCTCCACGCCCTGGTACAAGATGCCGACGCCGAGGTTCTGTGCGCGCAGTTCCACGCTGCGGGAGCTGCGACCGGTGATGATGGCAAGCCGAACGCCCGTGGCCTGCAGCATTTTCATTCCGTGACCGTCCTGCGAATGAAACGCCTTGAATTCTTCGCCGCTCTCGGTGATGAAAAGACTGCCATCGGTAAGGACGCCATCGACGTCGAAGACGACCAGACGGATGCGTCGTGCCCGCTCGTAGAGCTCGCTCAACGACATGGCGTCAGAGCACCTTGGCGCGGAAGAGATCATGCATGTTGAGAGCGCCCACCGGTCGGTTCTCGTCGTCGACTACCACGAGCTGACTGATGCGATGATCTTCCATGATCTGCACGGCTTCCGCGGCCAGATGCTCGGCTTTCACGGTGCGTGGATTGCGAGTCATCACTTCCGCAATGCAGGTGCTGCGAAAATCAATGTTCTTCTCCAACGATCGGCGCAAGTCACCATCAGTGTAGACTCCTGCAAGCCTTCCCTCCGAATCAAGTACGCAAGTGATGCCGAGTCCCTTGCGGGAGATTTCGAGCACCGCATCGGCGAGTGTCGCCGAGGCAGGTACCGAGGGCAATGCGTCGCCACTGCGCATCACATCGCGCACCCGCGTCAGCAGACGGATGCCGAGCTTGCCGCCAGGATGAGAGCGCGCGAAATCTTCCGCGCCGAAACCCCGCGCATCCAGGAGTGCGACAGCCAGGGCGTCGCCGAGCGCGAGTGCGGCCGTGGTGCTGGCCGTTGGCGCGAGCCCGAGCGGACACGCTTCCTCGGTGACCCCGGCATCCAGGTGAACGTCAGCCTCGCGTGCGAGCGAAGACTCCGTGTTGCCCGTGAAGGCGATGAGTTTCGCTCCCTGACGCTTGATGAGCGGGATGATGGTGAGCAACTCCTCGCTTTCCCCGGAATTGGAGAGCCCGATGAATACGTCTTCGCGCGTGATCATGCCGAGGTCGCCGTGGCTCGCCTCGGCCGGGTGAACGAAGAACGCGGGCGTGCCCGTGCTCGCGAGCGTGGAGGCGATCTTGCGGGCGACGTGGCCGGACTTGCCGATGCCGCTGACAACGACGCGGCCGCTGCAGTTCAGGATCAGGTCGAGGGCTGCCAGGAAGCGTTCGTCGATGCGCGGAATCAGCGCTGCCACCGCCTGCGCCTCGACGCGGAGGACCTGCCGCGCAAGCTCCAGCGCCTGGGCGGTAGGATGTCGATCAAAGCCTGCTTGTGCCACCGGGTTCTTATGCCGTTTATGGTAAATTATCAAATGTTATCAGTTCCCTAACCAGCGCTTCCAGCAATACCACCTGCACCGTCTGCCCCCAACTCATGGAAGAGGGGCGACCCGTTTCCACTATGCACGAGTCTTTACAGGTGGTCCTCGTCCTTCTCGCCGTGGCGGTGCCAATGGTCGTGGCGTTCCGTCATTTCGGGCTGCCACCGCTGCTTGGCTACCTTCTCGTCGGCACGCTGATCGGGCCCCATGCCCTCGCGCTGATACCGGACTCAGAAGACACCCGATACCTCGCGGAGTTCGGCGTGGTATTCCTCATGTTCACGGTCGGGCTGGAGTTCAGTCTCCCCAAACTCTTGACGCTGCGCCGAATGGTGTTCGGCCTGGGAGCGGCGCAGGTAGTCGCATGCATGCTGATCGTTATCGCGCTCTCCGTAGCGTTCGGGATGGCTTGGCAGGCGGGTGCCGTGCTGGGTGGCGCGCTCGCCATGTCGTCCACGGCAATCCTTGCGAAGTCGCTGGCGGAACGGCAGGAACTCGCCACGCCGCATGGGCGGCAGATCATCAGCGTGCTCCTTTTTCAGGACCTCGCCGTCGTGCCCTTGCTGATCCTGGCGCCGGCACTGACTGCACCTGCGGAGACGCTCGCGCGGGAACTGGGGTTTGCGCTCGTCAAGGGGACCCTCGTTCTCGGTGTGCTGGTGTTTGCAGGACAGCGGCTCATCCGTCCCTGGTTCCACCTCATTGGAAGACAGAAATCCCCCGAACTGTTTGTGCTCAACGTTCTCTTCGTGACGATCGGATTGGCAGCGTTCACGGAGTTCGCGGGGCTGTCGCTGGCGCTCGGTGCCTTTCTCGCGGGCATGCTGATTTCCGAGACTGAGTACCGAGTTCAGGTCGAGGAAGACATCAAGCCGTTTCGCGACGTGCTTCTGGGGCTGTTTTTCGTCACCATCGGAATGACGATTGATTTTTCGGTCGTCCGGCAGCACTTGCTAGCGATAGCCGTGCTATTGATCGCGTATCTGTTTGTGAAGGGCAGTGTGGTCGCCGGTGTCGCGCGCCTTTTCGGCAGTGATCCGAGTGTGGCGCTCCGGGTCGGCACCGCGCTGGCGGGGGCGGGAGAGTTCGGTTTCGTTCTCTTGCATCCCGGCACTCCCAGCGGCGGCTTCGGTGACGACACGCTGCAGATCATTCTCTCGGTGATGCTGCTTTCACTCACCGTGGCGCCCCTCGCAGTCGATCGTGGTGCCTGGCTGGCGAGGCATTTCAGCGGTTCCGAGTGGATGAACCGAGCCATGCAGATCCACAACATTGCGGTTCAGTCGATGGGAAGGGATGCCCACGTGGTGATCTGCGGTTATGGCCGCAGCGGTCAGAACCTGGCGCGGCTGCTGGAGCAGGAGGATGTTCAGTTCATTGCACTCGATTTCGATTCGACGCGCGTGCGCGAGGCTGCCGCAGCCGGAGAGAGCGTCGTCTTCGGTGATGCTTCTCGGCGGGAGGTGCTGGTCGCGGCGGGCCTCTTGCGCGCGCAGGCGCTGGTGGTGAGCTACGCGGACACCAACTCTGCGCTCAAGATCCTCAATTATGTGCACGAGCTTCGTCCTGACCTGCCGGTCATCGTGCGCACTTGGGACGCGACGGACATCGCGCGTCTCAAGGACGCGGGAGCAGCCGAGGTTGTACCGGAGATTCTCGAAGGAAGCCTGATGCTCGCTGCTCAGACGTTCATGCACATCGGAATGCCTTTCAGCCGGGTGATGCGCCGGATTCGCGACACGCGCGCGCAGCGCTATGGTCTCTTCCGGGGGTTTTTTCGAGGCGCCAGCGACGGGGCCGAGGCCGGAGCCAGTCTTGCCGTTCCGCAACTCAGGTCGTTTGCCTTGCCTCGGGGGGCGTATGCGATCGGACGCCGCCTCGCCGAGCTAAATCTCCCCACCTTGGGGGTGGAAGTTACCGCAGTTCGCAACCGACACGTCCGCAGCAGTCTGCCGGGGGCAGATACCTTGCTGGAGGAGGGGGATGTAATTGTCCTGCTCGGAACCGAAACTGAGTTGGCCGCAAGCGAGACCAGGATGCTGCAAGGATAGGAACTGACCGCTAAAGAAGACTGGCAGCACCGCAGTCTTCAGCAGATGGACTCGATGCCGCGTTCCACGCGCCGAGGTTCGCAGCCGTATTGCTCACGCAGGCGGGACCGGGACCCAATCCTGCGGGGGGAGTTCCGGTCGCGGCAAAGTCGGAGAAGAGCAACTTGCCGGTGAGGGCATTGTTGTCATCTATCTTGAGGTCCACCTCCGCGAGGATCTCCGCGGGGATTCCGTTTCCGGTCTTGATGCTGTGGATCTTTGGGGGCGTGCCAGCGGGGTCTCCATACCAGTTATCGAAAGCGATATCGAGATGCGGACCGAACGGATTTCGCGGGACCGCATTGTCATAGGGTGGGGCTGGTGTGTAAGTGAATCGGTCGCTGATGAATCCCGCGCGTGAAAGATGCTCCCACGCGAGAATGTTCTCCGTACCACCCTCCCGTGCGCCCTCGATCCGGCCATCGCCGTCCCCATTGCGGGTTGCACCGATGCTGCGTATCGCATCGTTGAAATCGCCCGGAGCAAACTGGAATCGATCCTGGAAGCTGAAGAAAGCGACCCGTAACTCTTCCTGCTGATTGATCAGATTTCTTGCCTTGGCGGCGACGATCATTTCGCGCCCAGCCGCGGCGCCACCAAAGAGAAGACCGACTACAACCAATACGAGGACGAACTCCAGGACGGTAAAGCCTCTCTGCAGAGAGTTGCTGAACGCAGACGTCGTGGCCCGAGTCCCCCGCCGAGATACTTGCTGCTGGTGTTTCGCTCTGTTTTGGCAGCATCTCGCGTTCATGACACTGGGCGAAAAAAGAGCCCGCGATCGCGGGCTCTCTTAGTTGAAGAGACAGTAACTTTTCTAGAGGAGGCTTGCACCGCCGCAGTCCGGTTGACCGTTGGTCGGTAGCCAGCTTCCGGTGCCCTCGTTCCAGCAGTTGGCGGGTGTTACGCCATTGTAGGCAGAGCCGCGGAAGCCTCCCGTATTGGCATTTCCATCGTCGACCTTGCGATCTACCTCGGCGATGATCTCCACTGGGATCTGATTGCCCGTCTTAACGTTGTGACGTGCCACTGGGGGCATCGTCGTATTGGCGTAATCGTTGTCGTAGGCGAGTTGGAGCGCAATGTTGTACGGGTTCGCAGGATTCGTGACGCCCGCCGCGCCGGAGGTACCCGCCGTGAAGTTACTTGCGCTGTACGTCCCGGTGATGAACCCAGCATGGCTGAGATGATCCCAGACGAGAATGAACTCGGGGGGTGACCCCGTAAGTTCGATCCGACCGTTCCCGTTGCCGCTCGCAAATACGCCCGTGATGTTCCTGTCGGCCTGGGAGTAATCCCCGGGATATGCACGGTACCGATCCTGGAAGCCGAAGAACGCTGCCTTTACACCGTCGACTTGGGAAATCAAGTTGCGGACCTTCGCTCCCGTTATGAGTTCCTGCCCTTTCAGAATGCCACCCAACAGTAGGCCGATGATGACCAGCACGATCGCAATCTCGATCAGCGTGAAGCCCGTCTGTTTCCTCATATTTCCTATCCCAAGGGTGCTAGTTCGTGGAGCCTGATTAGCAAGGCCCATGCCGAGCATTATGGCCGTCCGGTTGCCTCAGAATCGGTTTCAATAACGGGTTCACGATCATGATAAAAGCGACTTCGCCGTGCCGAGACAGTGTGGAAGAGGGCGAAGCGTCAATTCTTCGACTGAAGCGGCGATTTCTCAGCGTTCTCGAGCATCTCGATGCGCTGCATCAAGAAAGCGATCTCGTGAGGATCCTGAATCGTCCCGCTCGCAAGCAGGCCCCCCAGCAGCACTTTCGCCGCTTCGTGCTCACCCATATCGGCGCGAAGGAAGATATGCATCTGTCTCGCCCAAGACGGAATCGGAGCATCGCCAGCGTGATCGGCCAGGGCCTGGGCATACTTCAGGGAGAGAGGGAGATCTCTAAGCGCGTGCCGAGCCATGACGGATGCGTGAGCGAGCCACTGCCAGCGGTGAGGTGGGTCATCTAGGAACTGACGGAAGACAAAGTCCAGCATCATGCGCTGTTTGGGCTCGTCTGGGACTTGAGAGTACACGGTTGCAGCCAACAGAAGCGGGTATTGGGTGGCCGGATCAAGATCAAGGCAAACCTTAAGCCATTCAACCACTTTCGTATAGTCGAGGTCCTTGAAAGGGATGCTGATTCCGGGTTGGTTATCGAAAGCCTGCAAGCGCAGCAGGAGGAAATAGCTGAGGAAGACAGGATCGCCGAGACTTAGCGCCCGAAGCACAACAGGCGGCGGGGGGGTGGACAGATCCTCCGCGACGGCGACAGGTGCAGGTTGTCTTGCGTGCCAACCGACCTGTAATGCGAAGAACAGCGCCATGGCGCCGAGAACCCCCCGCGGCACCGAACGCCACGAGCGCTCGCGCTTGCTCTGCATCTAGAGCGTCTTGCGGTAAAAGTCCACGAGTGCCGCGGTTGTCAGCAATGGCACGTAAACGAGTGTTTGCCCGAAGGCGCTTATCAGACCAGCCGTGCTCGGACCACTTCCCACTAGCCAAGCCGTCTCCGTGAAGCGGTCAAAGGTTGGCAAGAGATAGGCCATGGCATTGAGAAGCCCATCGGCGAAGCGATGGGCGACACTCTGGTTAGCGAGGAGTGGTGATGCGCTGATCAGTTGAATGGCTCCGATCGACCGGGCAAGCAGATAGAACGCGAGAACGAAGCTTGCGGCCGGCATGACCTGATTGAAGGTGATGATGCAGAATATGCTTAGAGCGACGACAATCCAAAGCTCCAACATGAGTGTAGCCGTCCACGCGACCAAGCCCGGCCCCCACGCGACAGGCACCAGCAGCAGTCCTGCTGCTGCGGCTAGCGCAGCGCTGACAGCTGCGTAACCCGCGAGCTTCCCCAGCACGTATGCGGTTCTCGGCAATTCCAGCGACAGCGTGAGGTCAACGACGCGATCGTTGAATTCTCTTGCCAGCGTGCTGACGATGTACAGAGATGTTACGGAAACCACCGCTAGCCGCGTCAAGGCAGCAAGAAAGGCGATTTGAACCCTGCTGCTCTCGGTGATGGCAAGCCCTTTTACAAAGATGCTCAATCCGCTCACGAGCGCAAACGCAACTACGACGATCCAGGGAAGGCGCGTACGCCAAGCCTCCAGCACGACAAAGCGCCCTATGATCAGGACTTGGCCCAGCATCTGAAGGCGATTGCTCACTGAAATGGAAAATTATACAGAATCACCGGAAGGGGCCGACGCAGGCGCGTTGATGATGGCGGGACATGCGACTCTGCCGCAGCCTTTCATTCGCCATCGAGCCCCGCTGTTTCTCGGGCTCATGCTGCTTGCGTTGCACGCATCCCTCGCATTCGGTGTTGACGAGTGGTGGTCTCGGGCATTTCTCCTCGCCCACTTCGGTTTCTTTCTGATCTGGCAGCCGGTGTGGTTGGGCGATCGGCAACTCGATACCTTTCAGGGGTTCGTCGTTGTCGGCGTCGGCCTATTGTTCGTGGTCTGGAGTAGCTGGTGGCTGATGGCGTTATGGATTGCACTCCTGTTCGCGCTGATTGGCGGTAACGTCGCCGGCGGCCGCAAGGGTGCGCAGCGCGCTGTGGGCTTCATCGCTGCCCTCTATCTGTTGGCCCTGTTGCTGATGTGGGTGGTACCGCATCTTTTCGAAGGCGAGCGCCTTCCGGATATCGTTGCATTCGTTGTCCGCTTCGTGTTGCCGCTGTTGCTTCTCGCGCTGCTTCCAATGAAGGTGGAGTCGGACCGGGCGTCAGAGCCGCTGGCGGTGGACCTCCTCTACAGCGTGCTCCTCTTTCTTCTCGTCACAGCGCTCGTGCTTGGGAGCTTTGTGCTCAAGGTGATAAGCCGCGGTGACTATCCGAGCGCTCTCGCGCAAACCCTTTTCGTGATCGCTTTGGTCTTGCTGGTGCTGAGCTGGCTGTGGAACCCACACGGTGGGTTCAGCGGCGTCAAGTATCTGGTTTCCCGTTATTTCCTTACCATCGGCCTGCCGTTCGAAGTGTGGATGCGCAATCTGGCCGAACATGCGCAAAAGGAGCCGCAGCCGGCACGCTTTCTCACCCTCGGGCTCGAGGACATGGCTGAACTGCCGTGGGTGGCAGGTGTGGGCTGGCGAACCGCGCAGGCTCAAGGTCAGGTTGGGACGCGTTCCAAGTTTCACGCGCAGTTCGCACTGACGGAACTCGACCTCGATATCTATACGCATTGGTCGCTGAGTCCCGCTTTGACGGTTCACTTGAAGCTTCTTGCACAGCTTCTCGGCTACTTTTACGAGGCCAAGCAACGTGAACAGCAACAGCGTCAGAGTGCGTATCACCAAGCCATCTTCGAGACCGGCGCGCGCCTCACACACGACGTGAAGAATCTGTTGCAGTCCCTCAAGTCACTGTGTTCAGCGGTCGAACACAGCAGCGGACACGATGCCGACAAACTCCAGGCACTCATGCAGCGGCAGCTGCCCCAGATCGCACAGCGCCTGCAGGCAACCTTGGATAAGCTGCGGGCGCCGAGCGAATCGCCCATCGAGATGATGGATGCCGCGGCCTGGTGGGAGCAGCTCAAGCAACGCTATGCCGATCGCGGCATCGAGTTCACCCTCGGCTCACCAGGTGTCGAGGGGTCGCTGCCGGGCGATCTCTTCAGCAGCGTCGCCGAGAATCTTCTGGAGAACGCGCTCTTCAAAGCCAAGAATGAAGCGGGTCTGCGGATCTCTGCGCAGTTCGCGAGCGCAGGGCGGACGTACTCGTTGCGCGTGTGCGATGACGGCAGCGCGATCAGGGCGCCTGTGGCCGAATCGCTCTTCGGTGGGGCGGTCAAGTCGCAGACGGGGCTCGGCATCGGCCTGTATCAGGCTGCCAGGCAGGCCGAACGACTCGGGTATCGTCTGGCGCTCACGGGCAACGAGCGGGGAAGGGTCTGCTTCGAACTCGCCGCGAAGGGTCAGGGAAGCTGACCTGCGGCAATCATGCGCTGGAAGAGGATGGGCGGTGTGACCCACACCATCTGGTCGTCGAACTCCGCGCCGGTGCCCGCGCCCCGGGGACGGCTCACAAAAATGCGGTCGGCACTGCCGCCGTTGGGGCTCGGGTTTTCGGCCTCGTCGACGCTAAGACCACCGGTTGCAGCGTTCGGTCCACTTGCCCAGATGACTGCAACCGCTTCACTGGTCAGGGTCAACGCGGTGCCGCAACCGGTGCCACCACCGCCCCCACCTCCGGCATTGCACACGAACAACAGTCCGTTCGTATCCGCGAAGGTACTTATTGCAGCCATGCCCGCCGCCCGCATTCCTCCGGTCTTCGTGAAGACGAAGTTCTGGCTGCCCACGTTTGCGCTGCGTACGGCATAGCGGATGCGGTTCTGATCGAAATTGGAGCCGTCCCGGACTTCACCACCCCAGCCGTCCCGCGCATAGCCATCGGCGTCGAGGGGATTCAGACCAAGCGTCGCAGCCGGCAGGAATCCCCAGAAGTTGGCGCAGTCCCCGACCGCGGCACTGGTCGTGAAAACCTCACGACCACCTGCCATCCCTGCCGGGCACGGCAATCGCCCCCGAACTGCAGCGAAGGCGAGCAGGGCATCCCTTGCTTGCTCGATAGTCTGTTCCGAACTCTCGATCTTTCGTTGTTCGACTTGACTGGCCAAAGGCACCAGAAGGCTACCAAGCACGAGCGAAACGACGACCAGAACCACTGCCATCTCGATCAGCGTGAAGCCGCGCGCACGGACGCGGCTGTCGTACGATGCGGGCGAGTACATACGGTGACTGACTGGTGTTGTCACGGGCATGCCGTTGCCACGGGATTGCCGGAACCCAAGCCTACGCACCAAAGCACGTCGTTGAAATTGGTCGTCGACGGGGTCACTCTTTCGTAGTTGCTGTTGCCGGAGGCATTCGGATGATTCGTCAGATTGCGACCTTCGAGATAGTTGCCGAGGTTTCCCTTGTCGGCATCGTTCGACCGGGTCTGTCCTGCAAGCCGTTTGCCGGAGAACATGACGACGGCAACCTGACCACTGACGCCGTTCACACTCAGACATCCTGAACCGCAAGCGACGGGCGAGGTACTCGATGCGGTTGGCTTGAAATCGGCGCCGAGGGCATAGAACAAGTGATCCTTCCAGTTCTTCCACCAGTTCTCGTCGGCGTTGCCGGTGGCGAAGGGGCAGGTTGCGGCACCCAGTGTCGACAAGCTCGCATTCGAGACCAGTGTTCTCGTCGTATCGACCTGATAGGGAAAGCGACCGGACAGACTTCCGGCAGCATCATCCCAATAGCCACTGGCCGTGTACGCGACGAGCGCTGCCGGCGCGGTCCAAGGCAGGCGATGGTCACCTGCGGAGAAATTCGTGTTCGACTTGACGTATTCCACCAAACAGAGCGCGGCGTTCTGTGCGAGGTTTTCCAGCTTCTGTGAGAAGTCGGCCCTTTTTTCTACCGCTGCGAAGATTTCCGCGGGGGCGATGACAAGCAGACGATCATTGAAACTGTCGCTGCGGTCGCCGTCGATCACCTTGGTGACAGCACCGGCAGCCGCGTTTGGGGTGGCGTTGTTGATTGCCCCGACCGGTTCCAGAAAGTGAATGGCAGCGTAGTCTTCGCTGCAGACCGGGGTCAGTGCCGTTCCTGGATTGTCGTCCTGACGATCCTGTCCTAGCGCTACACCCGGCGCGAAGATCACCGCGGCAGCGCGGCTCTCAGGCTGGGATCCCGCGAGCAAGGTGATGCCGTCCGGGCCGTACACTTCGATCTGGCCGAGCGTGTCCCAGTTCATTACATCGGTCTTGGGATTGTTCTTGAAGGTACCTGACACCGCATACCAAAGGCACTCGCCGGATCCATCGCGTGGAGGCTCGATGCCCAACGTTTTCCAGGGTAGTCGTCCGATTACCGTGACGTTGGCGGCACCGCACGTGCCTTCGGCTGCTCCTTCTCCCCCAATGCCGGAAGTTCCGGAATCGGGGCACGGAAGGTAGCCTGGCACCTGACCAGGATGCGTATCCTGGTACGTCGCCGCATAGGCAATCAGTGCTTCCTTTGCCTTCGCCATCGCAGCGGTTGTCGCTTCGTCGCGCCGTAGATCGGAGGACCGCGGATTTGCCATCGCGATCAGGGCAAGTGCCGCCCCCAGGGCGACCGCGACAAGCAACGTCAACAGCGCCAATCCCTGCTCGCATCCGCTCCTCCCTGGGCTGGCAGGTGGGTGCCGGTTCGCCATGGTGCTATTGCACAGACCCCTCGACGGCACCCGAATGGAGCGGCGCAGAGGCGGCGGCCGGCAGCGGCTCTGCGTTCGAGCGCATTCGCGGTTCGAGTGCCGGCCGTGCGGGAGACTCGGTGGTCGTTGGGTTTGCCGCACCTGCAGAATCGGCAGGCTTGGATTTCTCGGCCAGTGCCCGCTTCATTTCTGCTGCTCTCGGACTGTAGGGTTCGACGACTTGTCCGGTCGTGACGTCGAGATTCTGGCCGACGCGCAAGGTGACGACACGCTCGGCCTGCGGAATGGAGAAAACCACGGGGTCCGAGGCGGTACCCTGGGGCAGGATGGTGACACCGCC
>JAEUMW010000059.1 GCA_016791345.1 Betaproteobacteria bacterium
GGCGGAAGTGGTCGCGTGGAATCGCCTGGTGTTCGACGCCGTCAGCGCAGAGCTTGCAGGTGATCGCCTGCCGGTCCTGCTCGGTGGCGACCACTCGCTCGCGATCGGTTCGATTGCCGCGGTGGCGCAAAGATGCCGGCAAGCTCGGCGGAAGCTGCGCGTGCTGTGGCTCGATGCTCACGCGGATTTCAACACCGCTGAACTCACACCGAGCGGCAATCTCCACGGCATGCCGGTCGCATGCCTGTGCGGTTTCGGCCCGTCCGAGCTCACCCACCTGAGCGGTGCTGCGCCGGCCATACGTTCTCGCGACATCCGCCTGGTGGGTGTGCGCAGCGTCGACGATGCCGAGCGGCATTTTCTGCGCACGGCCGGCATGGAGGTGTTCGACATGCGCTGCGTCGACGAGATCGGCATGCGGCAGACGCTGGAGCGCGCGCTGGCCGGCGTCGACGCGGGGACGCATCTGCACGTGAGTCTCGATGTCGACTTCCTCGATCCGGAGATCGCGCACGGCGTCGGCACCCCGGTGCGCGGCGGGCCGACCTATCGCGAAGCGCAGCTTTGCATGGAGATGATCGCGGATACCGGCTGCCTCGCGTCGCTCGACGTGATGGAGCTCAACCCCGCGTTCGACCGCCAGAACCAGACGGCGGAACTCGCCGTCGACTTGATCGAAAGCCTCTTCGGCAAGAGCACGTTGATCCCGCCTCGCCCGCGTGGGAGCCGGGCGGAAGTTCCTTAGGCCGGCTCATCGTTCAGTTTTTCAGAACGACTCCCTCAAAACATTCCGCTAGGTTTCCCCGGGCGTCGGACGCATCATTCTGTCCAGCGCAGCGTCGAGATATTCGACGAATGTGAACACGGAGGACAGCAAATGATGCAGATCCGCAAGTCATGCGAGCGCGGTCATGCCAACCACGGCTGGCTCGACACTTATCACACGTTCTCCTTTGCCGACTATTACGACCCGGCGCACATGGGCTTCGGGCCGCTGCGCGTGATCAACGAGGACCGCGTCGAGCCCGGCCGCGGCTTCGGCACGCACGGTCACCGCGACATGGAGATCATCACTTACGTGCTCGACGGCGGCCTGCAGCACCGCGACAACCTCGGCAACGGTTCGGTCATCCGTCCCGGCGACGTGCAGCGGATGAGCGCGGGCACCGGTGTGATGCACAGCGAATTCAATGCGTCGGAGCGCGATCCCGTGCACTTTCTGCAGATCTGGATCGAGCCGAGCGCGCGCGGTGTGCGGCCGGGCTACGAGCAGAAGCATTTCGCGGCCGGGGACAACCGCGGCACGCTGCGCCTCATCGCGTCACCCGGCGGTGACGAGGGCTCGGTCACGATCCATCAGGATGCGCGCGTCTATGCGGCGGATCTCGCGCCGGACGCAGCGGTCGCGCACCGGGTCGAACCGGGGCGGCGTGCTTACGTGCACGTGGCGCGCGGTGCGGTGGTGCTGAACGGCACGCCGCTCGAAGCAGGGGATGGTGCCCGCATCGTGGACGAGACGGCATTGAATCTCTCCGCGCTGCAGGAGTCACAAGTGCTGCTTTTCGACCTCCCCTGAAGGCAGTCAGGACATCGATTCGACGAAGGAGATGCGCGATGGCGACGAAGATACAGATCGTTTTCTACAGCATGTACGGCCATATCCACCAACTGGCGGAAGCCGTTGCAGCGGGGGCGCGCGAGGTGGCCGGCACCGAGGTCTCGCTCTACCAGGTGCCGGAACTCGTGCCGGCGGACGTGCTCGAAAAAAGCGGTGCCACGGCGGCACGCGCAGCATTCGCCGGGGTGCCGGTGGCACGACCGGAACAGCTCGCCGAGGCCGATGCCATCATCTTCGGGACGCCCACGCGCTTCGGCAACATGTGCGCGCAGATGCGCAACTTTCTCGATCAGACCGGCGGCCTGTGGATGAAGGGCGGCCTCATCGGCAAGGTGGGCAGCGTGTTCACCAGCACGGCCACCCAGCACGGCGGGCAGGAAACCACGATCACCAGCTTCCACAGCACCTTGCTCCACCATGGCATGGTGATCGTCGGTGTGCCGTACTCCGAGCAGCGGCTCGTCGTGATGAACGAAGTCACGGGCGGCACGCCCTACGGTGCCTCGACGCTCGCCGGGCCGGACGGCTCGCGCCAGCCGAGCGAGAACGAGCTCGCGATCGCGCAGTTCCAGGGCCGGCATGTCGCCGGCATCGCCGCGAAGCTGGCGGCGAAATAGGGCGGGCACTCGCGCCTTACCGGAAGATCCCATTGGAGTTCATCGCATGAACCTGCAGCTCGAAGGCAAGAGCGCGCTCGTCACCGGATCGACGCTCGGCATCGGTTTCGCCATCGCCCGCGCGCTTGCGCGCGAAGGCGCAACCGTCACTGTGAACGGACGGACCGAAGCGCGCGTCACGGAGGCCGTCGGGAAGCTTCGTGCCGAAGTGAAAGGTGCTGAGGTGAGCGGCCTCACCGCGGATCTCGGAACAGTCGCGGGTGCGGCGCAGCTCACCGCAGCCCGACCCGACGTGGACGTTCTCGTCAACAACGTTGGCATCTTCGAGCCGAAGGCGTTCGAGGACATTCCGGACGCCGACTGGCTGCGCTTCTTCGAAGTCAACGTGATGAGCGGCGTGCGCCTGTCGCGCCACTATCTCCCGCGCATGAAGGCGCGCAACTGGGGTCGCGTCATCTTCATCTCCAGCGAGTCGGCCCTCAACATTCCGGCAGAGATGATCCATTACGGGATGACGAAGACGGCACAGCTTTCCATCTCGCGCGGACTGGCCGAGACCACCGCGGGCACCGGTGTGACGGTGAACGCGGTGCTGCCCGGCCCGACTGCGTCGGAAGGTGTCGCGACGTTCGTCGAGCAGCTCGCCCGCGAAAACGGCATGACGCCGGCACAGATGGAACAGGAGTTCTTCCGGTCGGCGCGGCCCTCATCGCTGCTGAAGCGCTTCATCCTTCCGGATGAAATCGCGACCACGGTCGCCTACCTCTGCAGTCCGCTCGCTTCCGCCACCAACGGTGCGGCGGTGCGTGTCGAAGGCGGCTGCGTGCGGTCGATGGCCTGAGCTGAATGCCGTGACGGAACACGCACTCGACGCCCGCCGATCCCGCAGCGTGTCCAGCACGCGCGTGCATCGCTATACGGGCGTCGCCATCGCCCTGCACTGGCTCGTCGCGCTGCTGATGCTGGGAAGCTTCGTCGTCGGCCGCTACATGGTCGACCTCGATCTTTCCCCGTGGAAGCTCAAGGTCTATTCCTGGCACAAGTGGACGGGCGTCACCATCTTCCTGCTCGTCGTGTTGCGGCTGACATGGCGCGCCACGCACCGGCCGCCCGCACCGCCGCGGACGACGCCGGAATGGCAGCAGCACGCCGCGGGGGTTGCCCACGCGTTGCTCTACCTTCTGATGCTGGCGGTTCCGCTCTCGGGGTGGGTGATGAGTTCCGCCGGCGGATTTCCGGTCGTCTATTTCGGCGTGATCCAGCTGCCCGATCTCGTGACGAAGGACAAGGAACTGTTCGAGCTCATGAAGCTCGTGCACTTCGCGCTGAACAAGGCGCTGCTTGCGCTCGTGATCCTGCACGTCGCCGCCGCGCTCAAGCATCACTACGTGGACCGCGACGACGTGCTCGCGCGCATGCTCCCCAACGTCAAGCCGAGAGGATGAATCGAATGCAGCGCCTGGCAATACCGGTCGTGGCCGCGCTCCTTGTCGCAGCGTCCGCCTGGGCGGATACGGTGGACTACCAGAAGAGCCGCATCGGCTTCACGTTCAGGCAGATGAACGTGCCGGTGGAGGGTCAGTTTCCCAGGTTCAGCGCCAGCATGGCATTCGATGCGGCCACACCGGAGGCGAGCCGCGTGGAGATCGAGGTCGATCTCGCGAGCGTCGACACCGGCAGCACGGACGGCGACACCGAGGTGAAGCGCAAGCTGTGGTTCAACGTCGCCTCCTTCCCGAAGGCGAAGTTCACGTCCACCGCCATCAAGCCGCTCGGTGGCAACCGGTACGAAGTCGCCGGGACGCTCGGCATCAAGGGCCGCAGCCGCGACCTCAAGTTCCCGGTCACACTCAAACCGGAAGCCGGCGGCACGCTCATCGAGGGCGGGTTCCCCTTGCTGCGGCTGCAGTTCGGCATCGGCGAGGCGCAGTGGTCCGACACCGAAACGGTGGCGGACGAGGTTCAGGTCCGCTTCCGGATCTTCGCTTCCGCCGCAGTGGCACCCGGTTCTTCGAAGCAGCATTGAGGCGCCACCGAGGGGCGCCCCGTCATCCCTGATCACCACCCACAAAGGACTTTAGATGAAACAGAAGCTCGCCCTCCTTTCGCTCTCCGCCTTTCTCGCCGCTCCCGCGTTTGCGGCGCCGGAGAGCTACACGATCGACCCCCGGCACACGTTTCCCATGTACGAGGTCAATCACCTCGGCTTCTCCACGCAGCGCGGGCGCTTCAACACGACCTCGGGCAAGATCACTATCGACCGCGAGGCCAAGCGCGGCACGGTGCAGGTGACGATCGACACGTCGTCCGTGAGCAGCGGTGTGCCGAAGCTCGATGAGCACCTGCGCGGCGAGGACTTCTTCGACGTGGCCCAGCATCCGTCCATGACCTTCAAGTCGAGCAACCTCAAGTTCAACGGCGACGTCCCCGTCGCGGCCGAGGGCGAGCTCACGATACGGGGCATCACCAAGCCGGTTACCCTTGCCATCACGTCTTTCAAGTGCGGTCCGAACCCGGTCGCGAAGAAGGACGCGTGCGGCGCGGATGCGAACGTCACCATCAAGCGTTCCGACTTCGGCATGAAGTACGCGCTGCCGGCCTTGGGCGACGACGTCAAGCTCCTCATCAACGTCGAGGCGTTCAAGGACTGAACAGCGGGCTGATGGATAGCGTCACCGCCTTCTTCGAACAGTACGGCCTCGCCGCGGTCTTCGGGGTCGTGTTGCTGGAGCAGATCGGCGCGCCGATTCCGGCGGTGCCCGTGCTCCTGCTGGCCGGCGCGGCGGCGATGCACGATCCGCTCTACGGCGTGTATGCGCTCGTTCTCGCCATCGTGGCGTCCACGCTTGGCGACCTCGTCTGGTATGTGGCCGGGCGCCGCTACGGTCACCGCGTTCTGAAGACGCTGTGCCGTGTGTCGCTGTCGCCGGACTCCTGCGTGCGGCAGACGGAGAGCACGTTCGAGCGGCGCGGTCCGGGCACGCTGGTGATCGCGAAGTTCCTGCCGGGGCTTTCCACCGTCGCTCCGCCGGTGGCCGGTGCGCTCGGCTTGAGCCCCACCACGTTCCTCATCTTCAACGGCGCCGGCGCGGCGCTCTGGGCCGGTGTGGGTCTGGTCGCCGGGCTCGTCTTCCACGGCCAGATCGACTGGCTGCTCGGGCACATGGCGGAGCTCGGCGTTACCGCGCTGGTGATTCTCGCGGCCCTGGTCGCGGCCTACATCGGCTGGAAATGGTGGGAGCGGCACCGCTTCCTCAAGTCGCTGGAAGCGGCCCGCATCACGGTGGACGAGCTTTACGCCATGATGACGCGCGGCGAGGACCTGGTGATTCTCGACGTGCGCTCGAAGACGCACCGGGAACTGCACGGCCTGCGCATCCCCGGTGCGCGCCCCTTCGATCAGGACAATCTCGATCGGGTGGTCACGGACATCTCGCGCGACCATGAAATCGTCGTCTACTGCGCGTGCCCGAACGACGCCTCGGCGGTGAAGATGGCGGGGCTGCTGCGTCAGCGCGGCTTTCAGCATGTGCGCCCGCTTTCGGGGGGCATCGACGCGTGGACCGCGGCCGGGTTCGAGCTGGAGAAGCTGATTTGACGGGTGGCGCCTGGCTCGGGCGGCCGCTTTCGAGACGCTGCCGGCCCGGGGACGACACCCCGTGAGCGCCTTGCCCAACCCGGCGCTGCACGATGTCCACGGGTCTGCCTGGGCGCCTTTGCGGCAGAGCTCGTTCCGCAGTCTCTGGCTCGCGGCCGTTGCCGCGAACGCGGGGCTGTGGATGCGCGACGTGGCGGCAGGGTGGTTGATGACGAGCCTCGCGCCGTCGCCGTCGATGGTGGCGCTGGTGCAGGCGGCGACCACGCTGCCGGTGTTTCTGCTCTCGTTTCCCGGCGGTGCGCTTGCCGACATCGTCGATCGCCGCCACCTCCTGATCGGCACGCAGGTCTGGACGCTGGCGATGACGGCGCTGCTCGCGGGACTGACCGCCGTCGGCGCGACGACGCAGTGGGTGCTGCTCGCGCTCACCTTCGCGCTGGGTCTTGGCGCCGCGCTCATGATGCCGGCGTGGGCCGCGACCACGCCGGAGCTCATGCCGAAGCCGCAGCTCGGCGCGGCGATCGCGTTGAATGCCATGGGGATCAACGTGGCGCGTGCCGTCGGCCCGGCGCTGGCGGGCGTGATCGTGGCGGCGGCGGGTCCCGCCGCAGTGTTCGCGCTGTCGGCGCTGGCAGTGGTGGGCGTGATCGTGGCGCTCTACCGCTGGCGCCGGGAACCGAGGACGAGCACGCTTCCGGCAGAGCGGTTCGCCAGCGCGCTGCGCACCGGCTTCCGTTTCGCGCGCCATTCGCCGCCGCTCAAGCGCGTGCTGGTGCGCGCAGGCGTGTTCTTCCTGTTCGCCTCCGCGCTGTGGGCCTTTCTTCCGCTGATCGTGCGTCACGAGTTGCACGGAACCGCGGCGCTGTACGGCTGGATGCTCGCGTGTGTCGGCGTCGGCGCGGTGACCGGCGCGGTGACACTGCCCGGGCTGCGCTCGCGCCTGGGGCCCGACCGGACGGTCGCCATCGGCGCGACGGTGGCGGCCGCGGTGGCTTTGGGCCTCGCCTTCGTGCACGACGTCTGGTTGCTCAGTTTCGCCATGCTCGTCATGGGTGCGGCGTGGATCAGCGTCATCTCGTCGCTGCAGGTGTCGGCGCAGATGGCGCTGCCGGCCTGGGTGCGGGCGCGCGGACTGGCGCTCTTCCTGACGGTGTTCCAGGGCGCGATGGCCGCGGGCAGCGTGCTGTGGGGGAACCTCGCCGATCACACCGGCATTCCGGTGGCGCTCGCCGCTTCCGCGGTCGGGGCGCTCCTCGGCATTGCCGCCACCTGGCGCCTGCGCATCGGCGATCACGTCGACGCCGATCTGTCGCCGGCCATGCACTGGCCGCAGCCGCACGGGCGCGACGACGTCGATGATGACAGCGGCCCGGTGGTGGTGAGCCTCGAATACCGCATCGACCCCGGCCGCGCCGCGGCCTTTCGCGAGGCGATGGCGGCGCTGCATCGCATCCGCAAGCGCGACGGCGCCTTCTCGTGGGGACTCTTCCGGGACACGGCAGACCGCAGCCGCCACATCGAATACTTCATGATCGAATCCTGGGTCGAACACCTGCGTCAGCACGAACGCATGACCGTGGCGGACCTCGCCGTGGAGGCGGCGGCGAAGAGCTTCCACGTCGGACCGGACGCGATCGTCGTCACGCACTGGGTCGCGGCTTCCGGCGAGCGCGACACCGCGGCCGGCCAGGACCCGCGCCTGGCCGTGCCTCTGATCGCAACCTGACATCACCTGCGAGAATCAACCATGTCCACGATGCCTGCCATCTTCGTTTCCCACGGTGCGCCGACACTCGTCTTAGAGCCCGTCCCGGCACGCGATTTCCTGCGCGGACTGGGGCAATCGCTGCCCGCACCACGCGCCATCCTGGCGGTTTCGGCGCATTGGGAGACGGCGGTGCCAACCGTGAGCGCTGCCCAACGCCCGGAGACGATCCACGACTTCTATGGTTTTCCACCGGAGCTCTACCGCGTGCGTTACACAGCGCCCGGTGCGCCGGAGCTGGCGCAGAGAGTTGCCGAGTTGCTCGAACGGGCAAAGACGGCGGTCGATGTTTCCCGCGACCGCGGTCTCGATCACGGAGCCTGGGTGCCGCTCGTGCTCGCGTATCCGGGCGCCGACATTCCGGTGACTCAGCTGTCGATCCAGAGTGCGCGCGGACCCGCGTGGCACTGGGCGCTCGGCGAGGCGCTGCGGCCGCTGCGGGAGGAGGGCGTGCTCGTCCTCGCGTCGGGGTCCATCACGCACAACCTGCGGGACTTCGGTCGGCAGGCGCTGAACGCGGCCCCGGCAGGTTACGCGGCGGCGTTCAGCGAGTGGCTTGCCGCCGCGATCACCGAAGGTCGCCACGACGATCTCATCGCCTACCGGAAGCTCGCACCCGAGGCCGCGCGCAATCATCCAACCGAGGAACATCTGCTGCCGCTCTTCGTGGCGGCCGGGGCGGGCAGCACCGGGCGCGGCGAGCGCCTCCATGCGAGCTACACTTACGGGGCGTTCGCGATGGACGTGTACCGGTTCGACTGAGGCGCCGCCGCGGCGGTCCTCGAAGGAGGGAGGATGCAGCAATCGAGAAGTGTCCGCGCCGAAGATCGCGGAGGTCGCAGGACGGTGCCAGCCGCGACGCTTGCAGGATTCATCCTGCTGTGCGCGGGATGCGTCGGTGACGTCGAGCGCACGCTGTATCCAGCGGTGCTCGGTTTCGACTGCGCCGATGGCAAGGTCATGCAGGTGACGCGGTCCGCGGACGGGCGCACGGCGACGGTTGTGATCGACGGGAAAAGCGTGGTGCTGGCGCGCGCCGCGAGCGCGGCCGAGGAGAAATACAGCGACGGTGCCTACATGCTGTATCTCGACCGCGAGCGCGCGTTCCTGGAGAACAACGGCAAGGTCGTCTTCGGGCCCTGCCAGTCGCAGGCGGCGCTGCCGACGGCCCCGCGCCGGAACTACTGAGAGAGCGAGAAGGGGCGCCATCACGATGAATCAGGTCACGGCGATGCTGCTGGCGGCCGGGGTCGGTGCGTTGCTGCCGATTCAGGTGGCGATGAACATGCAGCTGCGTGCGCCGTTGCGCGATCCGCTGCTGACGGCGCTCCCCAATTTCCTCGTGGGGACTGCGGTGATCGCCGGCTACGTGCTGCTCATGCGCGTGCGGCTGCCGAGTGCGTCCGCTCTGGTGCACGTGCCGGTGTGGGCGTGGTTCGGAGGATTGATCGGTGCCGCCTACGTGGTGGGCTCGCTGCATCTGGGCCCCAAGATCGGCGCGACCCTGCTGCTCGCCTTGCTGCTGACGGGACAGATGGCGATGTCGTTGCTCGTCGACCACTTCGGGTTGCTGGGATTTCCCCGGCACCCGGTGAATCTTGCGCGGCTCGCGGGTGTGATGCTGCTCGTCGCGGGCGCGCTCATGATCGTGAAGAACTAGGGACTGCCGGAATGAACGCCTGCGAATTCGGACAACGCTATCTGCCTGTGATCGGCCGCTATCTGCTGGCGATCCTCTTTGTCTTCTCGGGCTGGGGCAAGATCACCGGCTTCGCCGCGATGACGGCGTACATGGCCTCCAAAGGGATGCCGCTGCCGCAGGTGCTGCTGCCGGGTGCGATCCTCGTCGAACTCGGCGGCGGGCTCGCGCTCATGCTCGGCTGGAAGGCGCGCTGGGCGGCGCTCGCAATCTTCCTCTTCTGCATCCCGACCACGCTCATCTTCCACAACTTCTGGGCGCTGCCGCCGGATCAGGCGCAGAACCAGATGATTCACTTCCTCAAGAATCTCGCCCTGATGGGTGGACTTCTCTACGTCGTCGCGTTCGGGCCGGGAGCGCTCAGTCTCGACGGCCTCAGACGGCATCGCTAGAGAAGCAAACGCCGCGAGCGCCCTGTCGACGGTCGCGGCGTCGGGACTTGCGGTTTCAGCGCGACTGTTGCTGCTGCTGGGCCTGCTGCTGGCGGCCGACCTGCACGCCCTGATCGAAGGCCCGCTGCTGTTGCGCCTGCTGATTGCGTTGGTGCTGGTCGACGAGATAGCCGCCGGCGGCACCCGCCGCGGCACC